>JAHLFM010000027.1 GCA_018883815.1 Candidatus Ureaplasma intestinipullorum | reverse complement strand
GAAGAAGTTGAACAAAAACAAAGTTTCTGAAGCAAACTATTTGGTAAGAAAAACCACGAAGATGAATCAGTTGAAGAAGAAAATATATAATAAATAAAAGAACACTAGGTTAAAATACTTAGTGTTTTTTGTTCTAATTAATTAAAATATTTTTTTGATTTTGATATATAAAGCTGAATATCATCTTTTAGATTATTTATGTTTTTATAGAACTTTACATTTGCAATTTTTTTAAAAAATATAATTTGAATTTTTTTACCATAAAAATTATCTGAGTGATAATCGTTTAAGTGTGTCTCAATAGAAACGTATTTAGATTTAAATGTTTTTGATTTTCCTATAAATGTAATAGATGTATATTCACAGTTATTTAAAATAGTTTTAGTAATATAAATTCCCGGCATAGGAATAATTCTTTTATTATTAATTTTAATATTTGCAGTTGGACAACCAAGTATATTGCTAGCAATTTTTTTTCCAACAACTACTTGAGAAATAATATTATATTTATTGATAAGATATTTATTAGCTAATTCAATTTTTCCATTTAATATGTAATTTTTAATTTTAGATGTTGATATACTATTTTTTGATCTATTAACAACAATAATTTTAATATTAGAATTAATATGTTTTTTTAAAAAAATAATATCTTTTTTATCATTCCCAAAATGAAAATCACTACCAACAATTATTTTTTTAATATTTAATTTATTTAAATACAAATTAATAAATTCAATTGCTGAAATATTTTGTTTTTTTAAATCATAATATAAAATATGTTGCGGGTTTAGACATGAGTTTATATCTTTAATTCTTTCATTTCAAGAATATATATACTTTGTTTTTGATGGAACATTTTTAATAAGCAAAATACTATATTTATTTGCTTTATTAAAAAGTTTATAATGTCCTTTATGAATACCATCAAAACTTCCGATAATTAAGGTATCGATATTTTTTTTATTTATAACATTAATATTATTTTTGTTTAATTCAATCTTCATTTATTTCCTCTATATTAACAGCATCTATAAGTTGATATTTTCCAATACTTGTTCTAATTAAATTTGCTAGATTTCCATATGTATTGAGAGATTTTGCTAAATCCCGACAAAAACTCCTAATGTAAAATCCTTTAGAAACATGTAATTCTAAAATTAATTCTTTATCTATATAAGAAATAATTTTATAGCTATAAAGTTTAACTAGCTTTTTAGGAATTTCAAAATCAATATTTTTTCTAGCTAAATCATAAGCCTTATTGCCATTTATTTTAATTGCACTATATTTTGGTGGTTCTTGGTAATAATCTATTTTTAAAAAATTTTCTAATGAATTAATTATCGAATTTAATTCAATTTTTTTATTTGAATAATTTGTAACAACACCCTCTGAATCTAAAGTATCAGTTTCATAATTGAAATGAATAGTAGCATTGTATTTTTTATCATCTGTAATTATTTTATTTAATTCTTTAGTACCATTGTTATAAGCCAAAATTAAAAGTCCGCTTGCTAATGGATCTAAAGTTCCAGAGTGACCGACTTTTTTAATTTTTGTTATTTTTTTAAATTTTCTTATTACATCATTTGATGTTCAATGCTTAGGTTTGTTGATTAGTAAAATATTCTTATTATTCATAATATTATTTTATAATATACATATTAGATTTTCCATTTTTATAGGATTAATATGAGTAAAAAATATAGAAAAATAGATAAAGATGATATTGTAAATAATAAGGATATAAGCGAATTAGATACAAGACCTCTTGAATCTATATTTTTAAAAAGTTTAAGAAAAAAAATGTGATATAAAAAAAATTTATTTGTAATTTTTTTTATTTATTTGTTTCCTTTTAATTTTAAGACTAGATTAAATCAACAGCTAGAAATATTTATAAGATATTTTAATCGCTCATATAATTCTAAATTCCATATTGAAAATTTAGAAACAGATTTTTTTGAATTATATAAGAAACATGTCCAAACCCCACCATTAAGGTTAGTTATAATTGTGTATTCAGTATTATTAGCCATTTTAACAATAATTCTAATTGTTTTAGGTGTGAATAACGTTATTTAGTTTCGATATTCAAGGTTTTATTAAAATTAAGAGTTTTTATCTTAAAATTATTTGAAATATATTTTGAGATAAATTCAACAAAAACTAATTCAGCATAATGATTAATATCTATTATAGAAATGTTTAAATTATATGCATCGATATAACTATGTCATTTAATATCTCCAGTTAAGAAGCAATCAATATTGTAATTTGGTAGTAAATCTAAAAATGAAGAACAAGAGCCAGCTCCAATTGCAATTTTTTTAATTATTTTATTTTTTTGTTCTTTTAAATATTTAATTTGATTAGTATATTTATTGTCAAATTTTGATAGATAATCATTTAATGTTGCACTATTTTTTAAATCAAAATAATAAATATAATCTAAAATTCAGCCTTCAGAAGCAATATCTTCTTTGGGTATATCAAAACTTTTATAAATTTGATAACTTGTTCCAAATTTGTATTTATCAAAACATGTATGGAGACAAATGTGAAGAATATTATTTTTTACAAGATTATCAATTAAATGTTGATTATAAATATTAATATGACTTTCAAGCTTGTCGTCATTAACAAGAATAGGGTGATGTGTAATTATTGTATTGCAATTATTATTAATAGCAAAATCAATGACATCTTTAGTTACATCTAAAGATATCAAGATGTTAGTTATATTTTCATCTTGATATAAATTGGGGCCACATTTATCTCATTCTTCTTGATTTGAAAATACAAATTCCTTATTTAATAAATTAACTAATTCACTTTTTTTCATTACAATATTCCTTTATTGTTTCAATTTCAACACGTAAGTTAGGGTTAATCATATTTAAATCAAAATTAGAAAAATAATTTAGTTTATAAATTAAATAATTTTTAAAAATTCCAGAATTATTTAATTTATTTATTGGGCCTATATAAACATCGACATTATTATAAATATTTGTATTACCTTTTTTAATTACTAATATTTCATAATAAATATTATTATCTATTATTACAGTTTCTTCAACAATTTGATATTGATTATTTTTTAATCATTGTCTTAATTTTGGAATATTATTGTTTGGTTGAACAATATAAAAATTTGGAGATATAGAAGAACTTGCAATAATATCAATTATATTTTTTGCACCCATTCCACAAATTGTTACATAATCAATATTTTTATCTAATTTTAAATTTTCTAAACCATTATTTAAAATAAAAGAGATTTTATTTGATAATCCTAGCTTATTAACATTTCTTTTTCCATTTTCAAGAGGTGCAACATTGCAATCTATATTAATTACATTATTGCAAAATTTATTTTGAATCAAAAATATTGATAATCAGGCATGATCACACCCAACATCAATTATTTGATCAGCATTTTTTATAAAATTTGCAACAGCTAATAAACGATTATTCATTGAATCCATTTCCAAAGAAACTAGATAGTTTTTTAATTCTTGGTAATTGTTTTAATTTACGAATTGCTTTAGATTCAATTTGTCTTGCACGTTCTCTTGTGAAATTACATTCATTACCTATTTCTTCAAGAGTCATTGCTTTTTTGTAAGGTGGAAGACCAAATCTCATTCTAATTATCTCTTCTTCTTTTTCACTTAAAACTTTACTAAAAATTTCATCAATTTGTTCTAACAATAATTCGTTTTCAGAATGTTCCTCTGGTGACATTACATCATGATCTTGAACAAAGTCAACAAATTGAGATTCTTCATCATGTCCAATTGGTTTATCTAAAGACACAGGATCAATTTTAATTTTTTTAATATAACTAATTTTCTTTGGTGTTAATCCAGCTTTTGCACCACCCATTTCTTCACACAACTCTTCAATAGTTGGATCTCTTCCTAATTCTTGAACAAGCTTTCTTTCAAATTTAATTAGTTTATTAATTGTTTCAACCATGTGAACTGGAATTCTGATTATTCTTGCTTGATCAGCAATTGCTCTTGTTATTGCTTGTCTAATTCATCATGTAGCATAAGTACTAAATTTATTTTTTAGATTGTAATCATATTTACTTATTGCCTTTAATAATCCTTGACTACCTTCTTGAATCAAATCTTCAAGTTCTAAACCTCTATTTAAATATTTTTTAGCAATAGAGATTACTAATCTTAAATTTGATGTAAAAAATTGATTAATAGCATATTCTCTTTGTTCTTGGTCTCCATCTTTTAATAACCTACCTAATTCAAGTTCTTCAGTGTTGTTTAACATTTTTGAATCTCCAAGAGTTCCTAAAAATGCTTTTACAGCATCATCAACATAGTCTCCTTGTGCAGTTCATCTAGATGAAAATTTATCTGAATCAACTATTCCATAGTTTTCCTTAAGTTTTTGAACATATTTTGGATCTAATTCTAAATTTTCATTATCTTTTATTTCAATTCCATTTTTATCTAAAGTAATAAAAATTTCTTGCATTTCGTCATCTGTAAGAGAAAAGTGTTGAAATTGATTTTCAATGTCAGATTGGTACACAATATTTTTGTTTTTCTTAGATTTAGCCTGGTGAATAATAATATCTAATAATTCATTTGGAGATTTTAAATAAGCATTATTTTTACCAGCTGATTCTAAAATTAATCTTTGATCAAAAGTATTTGCAACTTCATCGTTAAATGATAGGTCACTAACTTTATTTATATTGTCATTACTAGATTTTTTATTATTTGAATCATTATTAGTTTTACTTGAATTTAAAATAATAGATGTCTTCTTCTTTTTAGTAACAGAAGTAGTTTCTACTGGGGTTGAATTATTTGCAACAGAAGTAGTTTTACTGTTAACAACTTTAGAACTATTGTTGTGATTAACAACCTTACTTTTTCTAGATCTTTCTTTTACAATTGATCTTGGTGTTTTTGAATTTACAGTTTTTTCCATATATAATTCTCCTATCTAATAATGGTATTTATTTTAGGGATGTTTGCCTCTGAAGATTCTTCTAAAAATTCTAAATTATCATAGAACTCCTTTTCAAGATCTGGATTTATTGGTGAATTGCTATATAATGTTGCAATATTATCACCTACATTTACAAAATCATTATTTTCAACATTTAAAATAATTCCAGCTCCATAATCTATTGAATCTTCTTTTTTAATTCTTCCAGCTCCTAGCTTTAATGAGATATATCCTAATTTTTCTGTTGATTTAAAATTAATGTAGCCTTTATCTTTGCTTTTTATAACTAAAGAGTATTTATATTTTCAATATTCATTTTTATCAAGCAATTGATATAGTCCATTGTTAGCTTTTACAAAATTAGTAAATCTTGTATATGCATCATTACTAAAGATAGATTGATTTATTAATTTATATGCATCATCTTTATTATTTACCTGTTTTGTTTCAATTAATATTTCACTAATTATTTCATAAATTAAATTTTTTAAATATTTTGAATTAAATTCACCTTTTAAGAATTCGACAGCTTCTTTTATTTCAATTGCATTTCCTATATTTTTTCCTAATGGAGAATTCATACTTGTGATAAAACAAATTAATTTGCGATTAAATTTTTTAGCAAGATATTGCATTATTCTAGCAAGCTCTTGAGCCGTTTGCATATTTTTACAAAAAGCTCCAGTTCCTACTTTAATATCTAGAAAAACATATTCTGTTTCAAAACAAAATTTTTTACACAAAATACTACTTGCAATTAATGGTAAAGAGTCAACACTACCAGTAACATCTCTTAAATGATAAAGTTTTTTATCAATATTTGCAAAGTTATCAGATTGTAAATAAATTGTAAAATGGTGTTCATCCAAAAAAGACTGATAGTTGTTTTCATCAAAAACCATACTAACATTTATAGATTCTAGCTTATCAATTGTTCCTCCAGTAAAGTTTAAACCTCTACCTGATAATTTCATCATATCATAACCTAGTGATGCTAAAATTGGACTAATTATTAATGTGATTTTATCCCCAACTCCACCAGAGCTATGTTTATCTATTAATATTTTTAGTTTATTATTTGCTTTTGGTTTGATAATCTTGCATGTATCTAACATTGATTTCGTTAAAAAATATGTTTCTTCATCGTTACAACCATTAATTCTAATGGCCATTAATAAAGCTGATGCTTGATAATCAGGAATTAATCCTTTATTAAAATTTTCAATAAAATATTTAAATTCTTCTTCAGTAAGTGCAAGATTATTTTTCTTTTTCTCAATTAAATCTAATATATTCATTTTTTAATTTATATAATTAATATTCTATAATATTTTTTAAATAAAAAAAAGATAAACCCGCTTATTTAAAAGCGGGAATAACTATTATTTTATAAATCAAGAATTTCTTTTCAATCATCATAGTTAGAAATATAAACTTTTTCTATGAAATTGATTAATCTATAGTCATAAACTGAAACGCTTCCTATTTTTTCAAACATATTATTGTATGCAGCATCTTGCAATGTAGTTGAGTTCATGGCTAGATCAACAATACAATTAAAGAATGTTGTTGGATTTAACCCTAGATATCCAGTATTACCTGTATTTAATGATCCATCTTGTGTTAATAAATTTTGAACATCTTGGTAATTAAATTGTGTAACTATATATTGGTTTTTAACTATATAGTCAGTTTCTTCACTATCGACTGAGAATAATGTTGTTCCGTCACTATTTCAAATTGGCATACCTTCCATTCTTGTAAAACAATTTTCAGGAACCTGAGCAGTATCGCTTAAAAGATCAACAATTGCATTTGTAAGTTCAACAACTTTACTTGAATTTGTAGATACACTTTGAATAATGTTTTCAATTTTTTCTTTTGTTTCTTGTTTAATAGGAAGTCCTGGATTTAATAAATTGTTGTCATAAAAGTTTTTTAAGTCACTAACAACAGCTAATTTTGTTTTCACATATTCAATAATATTAGCCCTAGAACCAAAATTATAAAGAGAACCTAGATAAGAAATCTTACTTGCTGTAGTTGTTGGCGAATTTGTGTATGTAGAATTTTCAAAAGATTCATTTGGCAGTTCATTATTTGTCCCTAATGAACTTGATCTCTGGAATTGAAATCCTACAAATCCAGCACTTGGATTATTAGTGTTACTTTTTAATGTTGGTGAAGTATATCAATAATTTTTATCTGCAGAATATTGTAAAGTTTGTTGTTGAGTTGGAGTTGAACTGTAATAATTTGGGGCACCAAACCAAGAATATGGTGTAATTTTTGTTAATAATAATGGATCTCCATTAAATTGTGAATCAGTTTGAACTTTAGTTTGGACGGTTGCTATATCAGAAATTTGTGTACTTTCCTTGTTTAAACCAAAATCTGGATTCGTTTTAACTGAAGATTGATTAATTCAACCAACTAATGCTTTACCATTGTTTTTCGTTGCATCATTAAGAAATGTTATTAAATTAGATCATGTGAATTTATTGTTTTGCACATCATAGTCTAATAAATATTCTAGAGTTATTAAGAATTTGTAATAGTCTTGAACTTCAGATGGATTTTCATAGCATGCAATATTGTTTGAATTAGATGAAAAATTATATTGCGATGAATTTCATGAGTTATTTCAAATATCATTGGCTATCTTGTCAATTCCGGTTTTATCAGTTCAATTGCCATCTGAATATAAATTTGTTAAATCTGTGAAATTAGACAAGATATAAATACTATTTATAGAATTTTGTAAATTTTGTTTGATTCAATCAGTATCACCAGTAGTGTTTGTAGGATTAAATGAGATTTTATTAGATTTAAAATCATAAAAAACATTTGTAGAATTTCTTCTTCTAGTGTTAGTTGTAAATCCTGATTGATTTGTTAAATAGTTCTGCATGTAAAAGTTTTGAGCAATTGTATTTAAATTAGAAGCTGAACTATTTGCTTGTATTGAATTGTTAATATAATCATCATTTGTAAAAACTATAGTAGGAGAAGAAATATATTCCTTTTTATTATTTATCTGTAGTGAAACAGAATTAACATATAATGCAATTGCTGATTCATATGATTTTTTTGCAAATGAAACTAAATCACTTGGACTATTAATTGCTGTAACAGCATCTGATGTAGAAGTAATAGTTGGTGTAGATTTACCATTAATTGCATTTTCATTAAAACTACTATATGGCAATGCAGGGCTATTAGTAGAAACATTTTTAATTAAATATGTAATTAAATTTGATAAAGAATCAAAATTTCCAGTAGTAGTATTTCTAGTGTAAGGCATTACACCAGCGATCCCATATTTTTTTCATTCATCAGGTTTTGTAACATTATTATAGTTAGCAGCATTATCATAAATTTTAGATTTTAAATTATTTCAAGTTTTTAATATAGATTCAGCTTTTTCTAATAATATTGCATTTTTTAATAAATTAGACAATGGAGTATTATTACTTATTGATGTTAATACATCAATATAACTTTGATCAGTTTGATCATTAAAATTTAAAAATGTTGATTTAGTTGAACCTGCATTTCCTGTATATGCAGTATTATTAACAACTGCAGCACCAAATAAATTGTTTGTATTACTTGTTGAATCATTTACATATGATGACACATATCTAAAAAGAATCTTATCAAAATTATCTGTTAAGTAAGTTTTTAATGATGACATAATGTCATATTTTGAAGTTCCATTAACTTGATCTTCAGCATATCTGTACATAAAAGTATTTCTAATTTCATTACATGCTTTTTTGTATTGATCAAGAGTTATTGCTGTTCCAGCTCCTACAGTTCCCACAGCTTCTTTAATTTTAGAAATTCTATCAATACTTATTAAGTGAACACCAAAGCTATTTCTATTAAGAATAAAATTACTTAATGAACCACCTAAATTTATATTATCTCTTATCCCTTTTGCATTTTGATATTCACCAAAAAATACTGAAGCATTATTAATATAAACATCATATGGAAAATTAAACACTCCAGTAGTAGCGTCACCAGTTTGCCCATTAAACACAAGGAAGTTTTTCATAATGCTATCAGTTACAATATTAGACTCATTAGCAGTATAAATATTTTGATCACTAATACCAAATACTTCATTGTTTAATTTGTATAATGCAGCAGAAGCAAATGGAATTGAAATTTCCCCACTATATAATTTATCAAACTCAATTGTCATACTAGTTGATGAATCTTCAGTATAGTCTGTAGGTAAATTTATTAATCCTGTTGTTGCATCAACATATCTACCATTTTTTAAATTTGTCATTAATAATTCAAATTTATCTGTTGTTGTTAAGTAGACAGGACTTTTAGATTTAGGAGTAAAATATTGGAAATTATATGAACCTTCAGTTCCTACTGTATCACTTCCAAAATAAGTTAAATCAAATAAATTGCTTGTATTTGGATTAGCAGCATTTTTTCATAATGACATTGAAATTGGTAATGGAAAAACATTGTAAATTCAATCATCCATTAAAAAGTTTAAAAAATCTGCAATTCCATAATCTAGTGAAGTTCTTGAATTTTTTTCAATTGCAGCTTCACTAAATGCAAAATTATTTTTAGTACCGGCACCATTTGCACCATTAATATTTTCAGGCTTACTTATTAAACCTTTTGTGTTTGCATCTACTTTAACATATCCATTATTTCCATCTTTAACAGACAAGTATTTGTTTTTGAAAATTATTTCAATAAATTTATCTTTAACATTTGCATAAATTTTATTTAAAATATAATCTTCTTTAGTACCACCAACTGGATCTAATACTTCTTTTTGAAAAAGTACTTTTCAATTATCGCATTTTGTGTTTTTATAATTATCATATTCATTTTTATATGAATCTTCAGCATCACTGACTCATTTGTTATAAACAGAAGTTAATGTACTATTAGAAATTGTTCCAAATCAATTTTCTAATAACTTATTTGAAAATGTTTTTAGTAAACTTTGTCTTCCTTCAGTAGAAGATAAAGAAGCTAATGCAATAGGTGAAAGGTCGTCTTTGTTCATTGAAGTGAATGAATTTGCATGAAGACTTGGATTTGTAACAGTTGTTGAGTTTGAAGCACATGAATTCAATACAAATGGAAGTGTTAATGATAGAGATAAAACTCCTATCAATCCAAAACATGAAAATTTAAATATTTTCTTTTTTTTATTCATTTCTCTAGTCCTATCTATACTAAATTAATATTAATAATATTTTATTATAATATAATGTAATTATAATTGAATCAAATAATAATATTTTTTTAAAATAAAGGACCATTATGAACACATTAAAATTAGAAAATTTCAATGTAGAAATTGGAAGTAAAAAAATTCTAAATAATATTAATTTAGAAATTAAAAAAGGAGATGTTGTTGCAATTTTAGGACCTAATGGGCACGGTAAAAGCACTCTTTTAAAAAGTATATTAAAGCATTATGATACAACTATTTCTTCTGGAAAAATATTTATAGATAATTTAGATGTTACAAACTCAACCACTGACGAGATTGCTAAAAATGGAATTTATTATGCTTGTCAACATCCTATTGAAATTCCAGGATTAAAAACTATTGAATTATTAAGAAATGAATTAGAAATAAAGAATAAGAAAATTTCAATTATTGATTTATACAAGAATGTTAATAAAAATATGGAGAATTTATCTCTAAAACCTGAAATTTTAGAAAGATCGATTAATGAAAATTTTAGTGGTGGAGAAAGAAAAAAAACTGAAATTCTTCAAATGCAAGTTATTAATCCAGATTTTATTTTTCTTGATGAAATTGATTCTGGTTTAGATATTGATGCTGTTAATTCGATTTCAAATGTTTTAATTGAACAAAAAAACAATAATAAAACAATTGTTTTTATTACACATAATGAACAATTATTAAATAATTTAAAACCTAATAAGGTTATCTTAATTATGAATGGAGAAATTGTAAAAATTAGTGATATTTCTCTTGCTCATGAAATTAATAATTATGGTTATGAGGAAATAGCTAAAAAATTAGATATTTCAATTTTTAAAGAAAATGATGATGAATTTTTAAAGAATACATTAAAAGAATATAAATGCCATGGAAAATAATGTCTTTGAATTAATAAAAACAAGTAAAACTTTAAATTTAGAGTTAAGTTCAAAAAATATTGAACAAAATTTTTGTTATGCTATTGAAGCAATTGAAGATTTAAATTTAGATATAAATTTATCTTTAATTAATAACTCTGAGATAAGCATAAACATTCTTGTTTTTTCATTTTCTGATTCAATAGTTAAGATTGATATTAATTCAATTTCAAATATAAATAATGCAAAAATCAAAATTAATGTATATGGATTTTCATTTGATTCTTCAAGAATTATATTTAAAATTTCATCTGAGGTAAATAAAGCTTTAGATAATGTTGTTATTCAAAATATTTTTGGATTACTAATGTCAATTGATTCAATGATTACTGGTGAGCCGATTTTAAAAATAAATACTGAACAAATTATTGCTAAGCATTCTTTAAGAATTGGTTCTATAGATAAAGAAGAATTATTTTACTTACAGTCAAAAGGGTTTTCTATTTTTGAGGCAAAAAAAATATTAATAAATTCTATGATTAACAATCTATTAATGAGTTGTAATTCTGATGAATTTACAAGCAATGTTATTAACATAATCAATAGGAGGTTTTAATTATGTTGAATTTAAAAAAAGATTTTCCGTGATTTCAAAATAATCCAGAATACACATATATGGATAGTGGAGCCACAACATTAAAGCCACAAGTTGTAATAGATGCAGTTCTTGATTATTACCAAAATTGATCAACAAACCCGCACAATACAGATTCATCTTTTACAAATCATGCACACAATTTAGTTGAAAATACTAGAAAAAAAATAGCTGATTTAATTAATTCTGAAGTTGATGAAATTATATTTAATTCTGGAGCAACTGAAGGATTAAACATGATTGCTAATAGTATTTGTGATCAATTATTAGAAGGTGATGAGATAATTTTAACATATGGTGAACATGCATCTAATATTCTACCTTGAATGCAAAATGCTAATAAAAAAGGATTAGTAATAAAATATGTAGGTGATAAAAATCATTTTCCAAAACCAGAAGATTTTAAAAATATTTTATCTAATAAAACTAAAGTTGTTAGTTTTTCTTCAGGTTTTAATTTAACAGGAGATAGATTAGACGAAACTTCAATATCTGATATTGTTAAGAATTATAATAAAGATATTTATGTTGTTGTTGATGCAACACAATCAATTCAGCATAGACTAATAGATGTTAGAAAATCAAATATTGATTATATGGTTTGTAGTGCTCACAAGATGTTTGGTCCAACTGGTGTTGGAATGTGTTTTATAAGAAAAGAATTAATGCCAACAACAACTCCAATTAGATTTGGTGGTGGTATGAATTTTTCAATTGAACCACATAGTTTTGAGTTAATGGAAGGATACATGAAATTTGAAGGAGGAACTCAAAATATTGCTGGAATCATAGGGTGATCGGCAGCAATTGATTATATCAAATCAATAGGATATGATAAAATTAGACAACATGAGTTAGAATTGGCTAAATATGCTAATGATTTATTATCAAAAATTCCTAATATTATAATCTATAATGAAGGTAATGACACACCAACAATTGCATTTAATTATAAAGATGTTTTTTGTCAAGATATGGCTTCATATTTAGGTAAGAATAATATTATTGTTCGTTCTGGTTTATCGTGCGCTAAATTATTTTGTAATATCATTGATACAAAAGCATTAATTAGATGTTCATTTTATATTTATAATACAAAGGAAGATGTTGATAGATTATATGAAGTATTATTAAAATTCAAAAAAGGAGATGAAATAGATGTCTTATTCTAAGGATCCAAGTTTATTAAGATCAATAATCATGCATCATTATGAAAAACCTAGTCAGAAAGTTGAGAATATAAATGATATTGATTTCCAAAATAGTTATCAAAATAAATCATCAACTTGTATTGATGACATTACAGTTTATATTGATGTTCAAGATAATTTAATTAAAAATATTTATTTTAGTGGGCTGGGGTGCGCAATTTCCACAGCATCTACAAATATAATGTCAACATATTTAGTTGATAAAACAATTGAAGAGGCAAATTTAATAATTGATAATTATATAGATATGACTTTAGGTAAAGAATATAATGAAGATATGTTAGGTGAATTAATTGCTTTATATAATGTAAATAATCAATCTAACCGTATTAAATGTGCTCAAATTGGTATTAATGCAATAAAGGAATGTTTAAAGAAATTTTAATTATGAAAAACCAAGATTATAAATATGGATTTAATGATGGTGAAATTAATCTTGTAAAACTTAATAAGGGATTAAATGAAGATATTATAAGAAAAATAAGTGAATTTAAAAATGAAGATCCAACATTAATGAATTTTAGATTATCTTCCTATGATAAATTTTTAAAAATTAATAACCCTAAATGAGGACCGGATTTATCATTTATTAATTTTGATGAATATATTTATTATATAAAGGCATCTGAAGAAAATGCTACAAGTTGAGATGATGTTCCAGACAAAATTAAAAAAACATTTAATAAACTGGGAATTCAAGAAAGTGAAGCAAAATATTTAAATGGTGTTGCCACTCAATATGATTCTGAAATGGTTTATCATTCTCTTTTAGAAGAATTAAAAGAAAAAAATGTTATTTTTACCGACCCAAATACAGCAGCTAGAGAATATCCAGAAATTTTTTGAAAATATTTTGGAAAATTAGTTCCAGCTTCGGATAATAAATATGCAGCATTAAATTCTGCTGTATGATCTGGAGGAACATTTATATATGTTCCAAAAAATACACATATTGAAAAACCACTACAATCATATTTTAGAATCAATTCTAAAAATGCCGGACAATTTGAACGTACATTAATAATTGTTGATGAAAATTCCTCTGTTCATTATATTGAAGGTTGTACTGCTCCAATTTATGATGAAAATAATCTACATGCTGCTGTTGTTGAGGTTTTTGTTGAAAAAAATGCTAAATGTAGATATACAACAATTCAAAATTGATCTGATAATGTTTTAAATTTAGTTACAAAAAGAGCAATTTGTAAGGAAAATGCATCTATGTCATGAATAGATGGAAATATTGGATCTAAATTAAATATGAAATACCCATGTACAGTTTTGCAAGGTGATTATTCATCGTCTGAATGTATTTCAGTAGCTATTGCTCAAGATGGAGTTCATCAAGATGCGGGTGCTAAAATGATTCATCTTGGATCGAACACAAAATCAAAAATTATTTCTAAAGGAATTGCAAAAGGAACAGGCAACAATACATATAGAGGTCTTGTTAAAATTAACAAAAATGCCAAAAACTCAATTTCTCATGTTCAATGTGACACACTTTTATTTGGTAATAAAAGTAAATCAGATGCTTTTCCAACTGAAATTTTGCAAAATGATTCATCAATTATTACCCATGAAGCAACAATTAGCAAAATTTCAAATGAGCAATTATTTTATTTAATGTCTAAAGGGCTTTCAAAAGAAAAGGCTGAATCTTTAATAATAATGGGTTTTATTAGTGAATTCAGTGATGAATTACCAATGGAATACGCTGTTGAATTAAATCAATTGCTTAAATTAGAAATGTAGGAGAATTATATGAAAAATAAGAATGAAAAAATTGTTACAAGAGATGAAAATTTTGCAGAGTGATTTACATCAATTATTAATAGTGCAAAATTAATTCAATATGTTGATGTAAAAGGATTTATGATTTTTCAACCTTATGGATGAAATATTTGAGAAAATATTAAAAATATTTTAGATAAAAAATTCCAAGAAATTGGAATTAAAAATATGTATGTACCTTTATTAATTCCTTTAAGTGAGTTTGAAAAAGAAAAGGAACATGTTGAAGGTTTTGCTCCAGAATTATATTTAGTATCATCAATTGGTCAAAAAAAATTAGATGATCCATTAGCAATTCGTCCAACCTCTGAAATTATGTTTTGTAAATATTTTCAGAATATTATTAAAAGCTATAAAGATTTACCTGTAAAAGTTAATCAATGAACAAGTGTATTAAGAGCTGAAAAAAACACACGGCCATTTTTAAGAAATAGCGAATTTCATTGACATGAAACTCATTGTAGTTTTCAAACATTTGATGAGGCTAATGATTTTGCATTAAAGTTCTTAAATCTTTATGCTGATTTTTGCGAAAATGAACTTTGTATTCCAGTAATAAAAGGCAGAAAGACAGAAGGAGAAAAATTTGCAGGTGCTGATATTTCTTATACAATTGAATCAATGATGCAAGATGGACAGGCTTTACAATCTGCTACTTCACATATGCTAGGTCAAGGGTTTTGTAAGTCTTATGGAATTCAATATCAATCAAAAGATAATACTTTAGAATATCCTTTTAACACAAGTCATGGATTGACAACAAGAATAATTGGTGCTGTTATAATGGTTCACGCTGATGATAATGGCCTTGTTCTTCCAATTTCAATCGCTCCTATTCAAATTAAAATTCTTCCAATTTTTTGGGATAAAAATCCAGAAGTATTATCAACTTGTGAAAAATTATTAGCAACTCTAAAAACTAATTACCGTTGTGAAATTGATAAGTCTGGAAAGAATTTTGGATACATGCAATCTGAGTGCGAAGTCCAAGGAGTTCCATTATCAATTGTAATTGGCCCAAATGATATCACAAATCAAACTGTTACATTAATAAGACGTGACAATTCAGAAAAGAAAGTTGTGCCAATGAATTTATTAGAACAAACAATAGTTTCTGAATTAAACGAATATAAACAAAATTTGTACAAAAAAGCTTATGATCGTCTACACTCATCAATTATAGATATTTCTAATATTTCAGAAATGGAAAATATTCTTAATTCTAAAAAATGAGTTCGTGCATTTTTTGACGGTTCAATAGAAGATGAAAAGAAAATTAAAGAATTAACTGGGGCAACCCCTAGATGTATTGTAGAAAATACAAGTATGGGTAAATGTATAATGACTGGAAAAGAAACAAACAAACTTGTAATTTTTGCAAGAGCATATTAAGAAAATATAAAAACCTTCATTAATTAAAAATGGAGGTTTTTTATGTATTATGTAAATTATAAAAGAGATGAAAATAACAATAAGTATTATTTAAGAAAATCAAGTACAAATGAATCAAAAATTAGTTTTCTTTATTATGATAATATATTAAAAATTAGTTTTGACCTTTTTTTAAATGGAGATTATAATTTACCTCAAAATATTTTTTATTTATATATTGCATCTAATATTGGTAATATTGATCAACTGACATTACAATTAGTTGATGTTGAAAATTTTAATTATCATTATAAAGCTATTTGTAATATTAATTTAGATGAAACAAGTTTTAAAAATAAAAATATATTTTTACATAATTTAAAATTTAATGCATATTTAAAAGTGAATTATTTAATATTGCAAGATTTAAATATTAATATGGATAATTTTATTCAAGATGCAAATAAGATTGAATTAGAAAATGATATTTATTTTTCAAATTATTATCCAATAAATAAATTATCTGAATATTATATATCTCAAAAATATCTAAACACTTATAAATATCTTGATAGTTTGCCAACGGATTTTTATAATTGATCAAAAACAAATCAAATTGATTATCCAGATATATGAATTAATAAATATGATTATAAAAATTCAATATTAAATGTAATTAATCCTGTTTATTATTCTAATTTAGGTGTAGGATTGCTGTCAAACCATGTTGAAAATCTAAAAATATATATAAATTATTATGTGAATAATACATTAAAAAAACTTGAAATTAATAATTTATATTTAAATGAAAATTATTTTGATAATTGTTTATATTTAGGGATTTTAACATCTTATAATTTTGAAAATCAAGAACTTGTTCAAGTAAGTGAAGAAGGAATAAACGGGATTTATTTTCCTGAAAAGGCGCATGGAAATATAAATATAGAATTTGAACATAATAAAATAAAATATACTGATGAAATTCCTTTTAGTTATGACACTAACTTTTTTTCAACTTCAAATGAAATTTTATTTTTTAAAATTGAAAATTTAAAAGAAACTAGCGGATATTGAAATAAATTAGGTGCATAGATGAATAAATGAAAATCAACAGCCCTATTCTTAACATTTGTTTTAATAGGTTCAATTTCAATTGGTGTGGTAAGTTACTTTTTTGCCAATTCAATAATTTCTAAAAATAAAAATAATCAGAATGTCAATGTAGATAATGATGATAATAACATAATTAATATTCATGATCAAATAGATAAATTTGAATTGGCAAAACAAACTTTTGACTTAACGAAATTTATTAATAATAATTTAATTTCATATAACAAACCAATGATTGAAAAAAATTTATATAATTTAGTTTCTTCAGTTATTTATGATAAATTTTATAATATTGATAAAAAACTAATTGACATTAAAATTTATTATCAAATCAATTATAATAATCTTAATATTATTGCAGATTGAAAAATTAATTATAATATTAGTAATAGCGATTTTTATAATGAATATTATGATAAATTTACATTAAATATTGATAGGAAAAAATATGGATAGAAATTATATAATTGAAGTAATTAAAAATATTGCAAAAGAAAACAATATTAAATTGGATGTTAATAATTTAAGTATTGGTTTGAAAGAAATTGGTGTAGACTCATTAGCAATGATGAACTTAATTTTTAAGATTGAATCACAATTAAAAGTTCAATTACCAGATGAAGTTTTGGTTCAAATAAAAAATTTAGATCAATTAATTTCTGCATTTATGGATCAATTATCTAAAAATAATTAGATTAATAATATATAATCTAATTTATGTAGGGGTGTAGTTCAATGGTAGAACTGCGGTCTTCAAAACCGCCTGTTATGGGTTCGAGTCCTGTCACCCCTGCCATTTTAAAATAATAAAAACTCGTTTGAGTTTTTATTTTTGTTATAGAGGTGTAGTTTAATGGCAAAACCATGGTCTCCAAAACTATATTTATGGGTTCGATTCCTATCACCTCTGCCAATGTGTTTTGATAAGTTATAATTAGATTGGTGCAAGTCCAATCCAAAACAAAGGAATATTATATGAAATTAAATGGGTTAATTGGAAATATAGTTGCCAAAAGAATGGCAAAAAAATTAAAAACATCTGCTATTACTGAAGATGATGTTCGTGATCTTCTTAGAGAAATTAGAATTGCATTACTAGATTCAGATGTTAACTTATTAGTGGTTAAAAATTTTATTAATAATATAAAAACAAAGGTTATTGGTCAAATTATTGGCGAAAATGAAAAACCATCAGATTTTGTATTAAGGGTTATAAAAGAAGAATTAATTGAAATTTTTGGTAGAGAACATAAAGAAATTAATATAAATAAAAAACAACCTAGAATTATGTTGGTAGGATTGCAAGGGTCTGGTAAAACTACAACAGCTGCAAAACTTGCAAATTTTTACAAAAATAAATATGACAAAAATCCATTGTTAGTAGCCGCCGATATTTATAGACCTGCCGCTATTGAACAATTAAGAGTTTTAGCTGATGAAGTTAATGTTAATTTTTATCAAAATGGAACAAAAAATGCTGCTGAAATTGTTTCAGAAGCATTAGAAATTGCTAAGAATAACAATGACTTTATAATTGTTGATACTGCAGGTCGTCTACAAACAAACACAGAATTAATGGAAGAACTTGTTGAAATTAAAAAAGTATATGATCCTGATGAAATATTATTGGTTGTTGATGCAATGGCTGGTCAAGATATTATTAATGTTGCAGAGGAATTTAACAAATATTTAAAATTAACAGGTTTAATAATAACTAAATTAGATTCAGATGCACGGGCTGGGGCTACCTTATCTCTTACATCTTTAATTAAGGTACCAATTAAGTTTACAGGTATTGGTGAAAAGATTGGTTCATTAGATGTATTTTATCCAGATAGAATGGCAGACAGAATTCTTGGTTTAGGAGACATTATGACACTTGCTGAAAAAGCAGCAGATGTTTATGATGAAAAACAAGCAAGAAATGCAATGCAAAGGATGTTATCTGGAAAAATGGATCTTGAAGATTTGATGAAGCAAATGGAACAATTAAATAAAATGGGTTCATTAAGTGGATTGATGAAAATGATGCCAACTAAGCTAAATGACAAAATTAGTGAAAATAAGCTTAATGAAATGGAAGAAAAAATGAAAGTTTGAAAAATTTTACTTTCTTCCATGACTTTAAAAGAAAGACGTAATCCAAGATTATTTAAAAAATATCCAAGCAGAAAATTAAGAGTTGTAAAAGGTTCTGGAAGAAATATGGATGAATTAAATAAGCTCTTAAAGCAATGAGAATTAGCTAGGGATAAAATGGCAGATGCTGGAAAAATGCTTCAATCTGGTAAAAATCCTTTTGGTAAAAATGGATTTAAGAATTTTTAAAATATTTTCTCTGTTAAGTATTTTTACTTGACAGATATTTTTTTAGTATTATAATTATTATTGTATTTAAATTATCAAAGGAGAGATTTACATTGGTAAAAATTAGATTATTACGTATGGGGCGTCATAAATCTCCATATTACCGTATTGTTGTTGCAGATTCAAAATCTAAAGCAAATGGTGCATATATTGAATTATTAGGAACTTATAATCCTTTAAATAATTCAATTTCATTAAAAAATGAAGAAATTGCAAAATGATTAAAAAATGGTGCTCAACCAACTGACACTGTTAAAACATTTTTAAAGAAAGCAGGAATTTGAAGCGCATTCATGAATGGAAAAGAAATTACTGTAAGCGAAAAAAAAGAAACAAAAAAACCTACTTCTAAAAAAGCTAAGGCTTCTGACATTCCAGAAGGACAAAAACATACAATTGTTTCAATTGCTGAATTCGATGATTATGACTATGATAAACGTCGTAAAGAATGACACAAAAAAGCTGGACACAATGAAAAACAAGTTGTATGTTCACGTTGTAAAGATGACGATAACTGAGCAACAATTCAATTAGAAAACGGAAAACATATTTGTTATTTCTGTTGAATTAAAAAACCTGAAAAAAATAATAAATAATGTCATTGTTAAAGATTAGTTTTATTAGTTTATTTCCTGAAATGTTTAATGGTTTTATAAATTCATCAATTATTAAAAGATCAGTTAAAAATAATATTGTTGAATTTGAAATTATTAACTTTAGAGATTTTTCAAAAGATAAACATCATAAAGTGGATGATTATCAATATGGTGGCGGATCTGGAATGGTATTAATGCTACAACCAATAGTTGATTGTATAAATAGTATTAAAACTGAAAACTCCTTAGTTATATTAATGACACCTAAAGGAAAAGTTTATAACCAGAGAATTGCTGAAGAAATTTCTAAAAATTATAATCATTTAATAATTATTTCAGGTCATTATGAAGGTTTCGATGAAAGAATTAAAAATTATATTGATATTGAAATTAGTATTGGTGACTATATATTAACAGGCGGAGAATTACCATCAATGATAATAGCTGATTCAATTATCCGCTTGATGGATGGAGTTATTAGCAAAGATAGTTTAATTTCAGAATCATTTAATGATTATTTATTAGATTATCCAGTATATACAAAACCATTTGATTTTAATGGACATAAAGTTCCTGATGTTCTTTTATCTGGAAATCATAAAGAGATACAATCATATAGATTGAATGAACGAATAAAAATAACTAAACTAAATAGACCGGATTTATATAAAAAGTATATTAAATTTAAAAAAGGAGAATAATAATGGCTCAATTAAAAATTAATAAAGGCGAAATTCTTAATAATGTTCAAGAAACACAATTAAAGAAAGATGTTCCTAATTTTGGTTCAGGTGATACTATCGTCGTTTGAAATAAAATTGTTGAAGGTAAGAAAACAAGAATTCAAAAATTTGAAGGTATGGTTTTACGTAGAAAAGGTTCAGGAGCGAGCGAAACTGTAATTGTTCGTAAAGAATCTAATGGTGTTTGAGTTGAATTAGGTTTTGATATTCATAGTCCATTAGTTGAAAAAATTGAAGTTAAAAGATATGGTCGTACTCGTAGAGCATATATTACATATATGAGACAACGTTCAGGTAAATCTGCAAGATTAAAAGAAGTATTTAAAAAATAATAATTAAATAAAATAACAAAGACAATTATATTTTTATAATTGTTTTTTATTTTTCATATAATAAAAATATGATTAAAGTTGATCCGAAATTAAAAAAATTATTTAAAATTGATTTAAAAGCTAATAATATTGTTAAAAATAATTTAGATGTTTCATCATTTAACTCTAGTTTACAATCACAAATTCAACAAAAAAGCAATGAATTAAAGCAATTAATAAATACCAATGGTGACATCCAAAAAATTCATGAGATAAAAAATGAAATTAATTTATTAAATAAACAAAAGAAAAATAGTTCTCTTGCAACTCCTATAAAAACAAAAAATATCAAATTTTCAGCAAGAACAATAAGATTAGGATTATTTTATAGAATTAATAATTATTTTTTAAAAATACTACTAGTTTGTTTACTGGGATTGCTTTCCTCATTAACTATATGATTATTTGTGCAATATACAGGATTATATTCAGCTGGAATAAGTGGAATAATTCAAGGAATTTCTAAAATTGTAAAAATAAGTATGGATGGAAAACCAGAAAATATAATTAATCTTACATATAACATTTTATTTTGACGTTTGTATTTTTTAATTAATATTCCATTAATAATTTT
>JAHLFM010000026.1 GCA_018883815.1 Candidatus Ureaplasma intestinipullorum | reverse complement strand
TAAATTAACTAAATGACGATCAGAATAAACATTATTTTTAAATAATTTTAATTCATCATATGATTTATGATAATCAGAATTTTTTGTTTTTTCTAATTTAATAACTTTGACGATTTTATTCACATTATCACTTTGAGATGTGTTTATATCTTTAACATTAAAAATTGATGATAAACCACCATCTCTTCATCAACTTATAATCTTATATTTATTTAATAATGTTTTATTAATTAAATTTTGTTTTTCTTCATTATTTAATCTCATATTTCATTACCCCTATTGATGCATCATCAGTAGTTGAGTTTTCAATTGCATTATTTAAAAATAATTTACAAATATCTTTTGGTGTCTTATTTTTAAATATAAAGTTTTCAACAGATAAATATTTATATATTCCATCAGAACAAACAATAAGAACATCATCATCCTGTAAATCATATTCAATTTCATCGAATCAAATTTCTGCAGGACTATTTGCGGCAACAAAATTTACAAGAGAATGAAGATAAGCTTCGCCTTTTTCAGCTTTTGCCTTTTCTATATCTTGCTTAGTTCTCACTAAATAATTATAAAAAGTATGCTGGTTTACTAATTGATGCTTTTGTCCATTTTTGTTGTAAACCATACACATTGAATCACCAAGATTCATAACTAATACCTTTTTATGCTTTGTGTCTACAATTGCTAAACACAATGTTGTTGACATCTCTTTTAACATACTATTTTTTTTGATCGCAGAAATAAATTCAACCTTAATTTCTTTGATTGTTGCAATCATTCAATTATGTCAAGAAACCTCTTTATCTTTTTTTAAGAAATTTTTATAAACAATTTCAGAGGCAATGTTTGATGCTACATCACCACCAAAATATCCGCCAATTCCATCACAAATTAATAAAAAGCCTAACCTTTTAAAACGGTTATAATATATCATTAAACTATCTTGATTTTTAGTGTGACTAGGTCCTTTTCTTGTAATTGTATCATAACTAATTTTTCTCATTTTGTGCCCTCAATTGTCCGCAAGCTGCAGATATATTACTTCCTTTTTCTTGTCTAATTGTTACTGTTATTCCATTTTTTAATAAAACATCAGCAAATTTTTTAATATTTTCACTTCTTTGATAACTATGTTCGTTAACACTATTATATGGTATTAAATTAACATAACATAAAATATCTTTTAAGTTTCTAGATAATTCAATTGCGTTGTCAATACTATCATTAACACCTTTTAACATAATATATTCAAATGTAATTCTACGATTAGTTTTTTGTGTATAATCCTTAGCAGCAGCTAATAATTTTTCAAAATTATATGCTTTGTTAATCGGCATTATTGAATCCCGAATACTATTGTTTGGTGCATGCAATGAAATAGCCAAACCAACCTGAGGGTGATCATCAATAAAGTTTTGAAACTTATGAACTAAACCACATGTACTTAAGGTAATTTTTCGAGCCCCTATTTGCAAACCATTATCACTATTAACAATTGAAATAAATTTTGAAACATTATCATAATTGTCTAATGGTTCGCCAATTCCCATAATAACAATATTAGAAACTCTTCCCATACCTTCTTCATCCAAAAACTTTTGAATTGTCAAAACTTGTGCAACAATTTCTCATGTTTCTAAATTACGTTTTTTCTTTAATAAGCCTGATGCGCAAAACTTACAACCCATATTACAGCCAACTTGAGTTGTAACACATACGCTATACCCATAATCGAATTTCATTAAAACAGTTTCTATTTTATTTCCATCTTCTAATTCAAATAAATACTTTCTCGTGCCGTCTACTGGATCTATTTGAACAATAGATATTTTTAAATATTTAAGTTCAAAATGACTTGCCAAAAAATCTCTATTAATCTTAGAGATATTTGTCATTTTTAAAAAATCAAGTTCTCTTTTCTTATAAATCCAATCAAAAATTTGTATACCTAAAAATTTTTTTAGATTGTTTTCAACAAAAATTGTTTCTAATTCTTTTAATGTATAATTTAAAATATTCATATTTTAATTATATATAAATAACAAAAAAAGTTGGAAAAACCAACTTTTAAAATCATCAAGACTTATAAAATTCAAATTCAAACTTATTACCAAATTTATCTTTTAATTTAATTTCAAAATCATCATCATCTGCACCTAAATTATTACTTGGAGATATTGTTGCTGAAGCTAAATTTTGAATTGTTGATTCTGGTAATGATATTTTACAAATTTTGTTCAATTCATTATAAACTGAAATTGGATTATTTGAATTTGTTGCTAAAAGATTTTTAAATGTTAAATATGAGTTTTCAAATGTATCATGTCCGCTTGATGATTTTAAATTATTTATATCTATTTTTAAATTATATTCATTATTAACATTTCCAAAATTTGGTACAAACATCTTATTAAGATTTGTTGATGGAGCTCAGAATGTTAAATCTTGAGAATTAACAACATTATCCTTTTGAGTAGAAACTCCAGAAATTGATGCTTCTAATGCAACTCAAAAGTCAGATATATTAAATGTATATCCCAACATTTTAGCATTAGATGAAACGTTGCTATTAAATGAACTTACATAATTAATAAGCCCGTTGTCTTGTAAACTAGATTTGTCATAATCATATTCATAACTATTACTATGTTTAAAGGCATTTTTTCACCCATCTTTATCATTTTTATAGTGTTCGCCTAAAAATATTTCTTTTATATCTTTAAAATCTACCTTATTATTACTTCCAGCAATATTTGCATCATGTTTTTGAATTTTTTGAACTAAAGGAATTAACTCATTCATTCCAACGAACTCAATATAAAATGGAAAATCAAAAGTTGTTGTTAAAATTTTCTTATTATCTTTATCCTTAGTGTTACTTTCTATGTTATAGCTTACTGTTAAATTAATATTAATTTTTTTAGTATTGAAAAAGTCTTTATCCAATGTAATATTATTAACCTTAATAACATTACCATTAATATCAGTTCTTTCACATAAAGAAATTTCAGTATTATGATTTTCATTCTCAATTGTACTTAAAAAGTCCAAAACTACATCATTCAAATCAGATTCTATAATTTTCTTTGTTGTACTTGTAATTTTATCAATTGTGGCATCAATTAATGATGCAAATTCCATAATTGCATTTTGATTAAAATTTGGATCTATTTCATTTTCTGAATTTCCATTAGATGGTCAAAAAGGTAATACTGATGGTCTATCTGGTGTAATAGTATTATCAACGTTAGTATTAGTATTTGTAATAGTTGCAAAACTATTAGACTTAGTTGAAACACTACTTTGATTAAGAACAACATCAAATGATTGTGTTGATGATTCAGTAGAATTTTTACTACAACTAATTAATGACAATGAAGTTGGAATTGCAAATATACCTACCATTCCAATTGCTGCTGCTATAAATTTTAATTTTCTCTTTAACATAATAAGACTCCTAATAAATATTACTCTTAATTATATTATAAATTTCTTTAACGCATCTTTCTAAATCATCGTTAACAACATTAAATTGATATTTATGTTTTTCCATTAATTCTTCTTTAGCTTTTTGCACCCTTTTAGATATTACTTCTTGAGATTCACTACCTCTTCTCTTAAGTCTTTCTTCAAGTTCATTAATTGTTGGAGGAAGAATAAAAATAGATATTAATTGATGATTTGGAATAATTTTAAAAATATTATTGGCTCCTACTGTTTCAATTTCTAATGCAATATTTTTTCCAGATTCAATGCAATCAATTAAATTTTGTTTTGGTGTACCATATTTGTTTCCACAAAATTCAGCCCATTCAATAAATTCATTATTTTCTATTGACTTATTAAACATTTCCTCTGAAACAAAAAAATAATCTTTTCCTTCTTCTTCGTTAGGCCTTTTTTTTCTTGTTGTCATTGAAATAGAATAAGTTAAATTTAGATCTGGATATTTTAAAATTTTTTCAAAAATTGTATGTTTTCCAACTCCACTAGGCCCGCTAATTACTACTACTTTTCCTTTATTCATAAATACTCTCAAATCGTTTAAATATGTTAATATATTTATAATTATTATTTAATTATATACAAGAAAGTTTTATTATGAAAAAATTTAATCCTTTTTTAGATATCAAATTAAAACCAACAATGGAATGAATTGTTCCAGATTCAGATCCAAGAATTAGAGAAAAATGTACAGCTGTTAAATTTCCATTAACTAATGAAGATATTGAATATATTAAAAAAATGGTTTCATATGTAGAAAACTCATTTAATGAAAAATATGAAGAATATAATATTACACCAGGTGTTGCAATTGCTGCAAATCAAGTTGGATTATTGAAAAGAATTATTTATTCACATTTTATTGATGATTTGGGAATTGAACATTCTTGATTAATTGCAAATCCGGAAATAATTTCACGGTCTGATGAAGTTGCATTTTTAAGCAATGGTGAAGGATGCTTATCTGTCCCTAATCCAAGACAAGGAATTGTGCCTAGAAAAGCATCAATAAAATTTAAAGCATTTGATCTAATAAACGAAAGAAATATTACACTAGAATTAGAAGGATATGCTGCAATTGTGGCACAACATGAACTTGATCATCTAGATGGAATTTTATATTATGATCATATAAACATCTTAGATCCTAATTATCAAGACAATAAATGAAAAAAAATCTAGACATTAGTCTTTTTTTCATAATCTATGATTGTTTTTACTCTTTCATAATGTCTACCGCCTTCAAAGTTAGCAGTTACAAAATTACTGATGTTTTTTAAATTTGTTTTTTTATCAAAAAGTTTAAAATCAAAAATTGCAACATTTGCATCGTCATGATTTCTCGATAAATACGAAATTTTTTCATCATAAATAATTGCTGAACGTATTAAATAATATTTGTTGAGCTTAATATCTCATTCATTAACTTCAGAAGTTAAAATTATTCCAAATGTATTTTTATTATTAACAATTTGATTGCACATTTGATTCATATTATTTTCATTTAAGACATTAATGATAAATTGATGTTTTTCCTTTTGAATAATTTCTTGGATATCATTAAGATTATTTTTATATGAATCATCATATAGAATAATGAATTTTTTTTGAATATTTATAACATCATTAATAAATGATTTAATTTCCTCTAAATTATCTCCATCTCTTATTATTGTCCAATTATCAATATTAACAATTGTAGAAGGGAGGCTCCCTTTTGGTTTTCCCTCTAAAACAACAAGTTTGTAATATCATTTTTTTTCATCAAATTGTTTTATAACATCACTTGAATCCTTGATAGTGTCCATGTTGCTAATATTGGCACTACTACAGTATAATGAACCGCATTTAGATAATAAATACAAAATGTATTTATCATTTGGCATTCTATATGAAATATTATTTTTTACAATAGTTACTCCACCTGGTCAAAACTTATTTACAAATTGAATTTGAACATCATCTAAATCTCCCATTTCATTCACATCTAAAATAAATTTAATTATTTTCTTGTGTCTAGGTCTATTTTTAATTTGGTAAATTATATTTTCATTATTAGCTAAAATACCCATAACTGTGTCTGTTGGTATAATTACAGCTTTGTTATTTTTAATTTCAAATACTAAAGAATCTAATTCATTTGATTTATAAGTTTTAAACATTATCTATATTTGTATTTTATCAATTTTTTGTTATTACAAGAATTCTATCTAAATTTGCATAATCTTTTATTATTTCAATTTTGGCATCAGGATATATATTTTTAACATAATTAGTTAATATTTCTCCTTGATTAAAACCAATTTCAAAAATTATTAAAAATGAATTTTGATTAATAACTTTTAATGATTGTTGAATAATGGTTTTATAGACAATTAAACCATTGTCTGCACAATACAATGATGTTAAAGGATCATATTTATTTACATTTTTACCTACATTTATATCATTAATTGAAATATATGGTGGATTAGAAATAATTACATCTAATAAAATATTAGATTTATAATAGTACTCAAGATTTGGACTTAAATTAACATTTGACTCTAAGTTTAATTTTTTTGCATTTTCTAAAGTATTAAAATATGCATTTTCATCAATATCACTTTGATATAAATTTATACCTGGTATCTTTGATTTTATAGATAAACCAATAACTCCTGTTCCACAACAAATATCAGCTACATTAAGTGTGTTAGAATTATGTTCTTTTATCTTGTTTATTGCTAATTCAACCAATAATTCAGTTTCAAGCCTAGGACTAAATACATTATTATTAACTATAAATTCAAGATTACAAAATTGTGTTTTTCCAATTATCTTACTTAACGGCTTTCCATCTATGTATTCATTTAATGCATTTATTATTTCATTAGAGTGAATAGATTCTTTATCTTGTTGCTCTATAAATTGAAGTTTATCTGAAATGTTTTCAAAATGTTGTATTAAAAAAAATGCAATGTTGGGGTTTTGTTCTGCTTTATTAAGAATATTTGTTAAATATAAATTTAATTCTTTAATTGTCATATATATTAAATTTCTAAACATGACATTAATTCTGCTTGTTCATCAGCTATTAATGTGTTAATAATTTCATCCAAATCACCCATCATAACTCTATCCAAATTATTCAATGTTAAATTTACTCTATGATCTGTAATTCTATTTTGAGGATAGTTATAAGTTCTTATTTTTTCACTACGTTCCCCAGTACCAACTTGACTTTTTCTAGCACTTGCTTGCTCATCATGTTTCTTTTGTTCAGCAGCTTCTCATAGTTTTGCTCTTAACATTTTCATAGCAATTTCTCTGTTTTCAATTTGAGATTTTGCCTCTTGTGATGCAACAACAATTCCAGAGGGGATATGCGTAATTCTTACTGCAGATTCGGTTCTATTTACATGTTGTCCACCTGCTCCTGATGCACGATATGTGTCAACTCTTAAATCTGCAACATTAATATTAATTTCGACTTCATCTTGTTCAGGCAAAACTGCAACAGTAATTGTTGATGTGTGAACTCTACCTTTTGACTCAGTTGCCGGAACCCTTTGAACCCTATGAACACCAGATTCAAATTTTAATTTACTATATACATCTTCCCCACTTACCATAAATGAAATAAAATCATATCCATGTGCTTGTGAAGAAAGTTCAAGAACATTAATTTTTCAACCTTGATTTTCAATATATCTTTTATATGTGTCAAATAGATCTGAAACAAATATTGATGCCTCGTCACCACCTGCTGCAGGACGCATTTCTATAATAACATTTTTACCATTATTTGGATCGTTTGGTAATAATAATATTTTCAATTGTTCTTCTAAATCTGGGATTATATTTTTAACATTATCTAATTCTAACTGAAACATTTTTATCATTTCTTTATCATTTTCAGTTTTTAAAAATTCTTCAGCATTTAAACCGTCTTCAATCAATTGTTTATACTTTTTAAATTCTTTTGAAATTTTTTCAGTTTGTTTTAACTGAATATTGATTTCTTTCATTCTACTAAAATCATTGCCAACAGTTTCTAATGCTAAACTTAATTCATCATTTTTTTTATTAATCTTTGCAAGTGCATCATATAATTTTTTGTTGTACTCCATATAAATCCCCTATTCTTATAAAAAACACTAGAGACAAATAAATTGACCTCTAGTGTTATAAATATATTCATAATTTCTTGAAGTCAAAACAATCAAGAATAATAAATTATAAAGATTCAAGTCCGTTTTTAACTTGTGTTTTATTTGCTTTTTTAACAAGTGTTGATTCTTCTTTTTTAGTAGAATTAAATGCTTTACCAGCAGCAAATTTACTAGATAATTTTTCAGCTCTTCCACGTAAACTAGTATTTGATTGAGCCCCAACATAAAATGGGTGACAATGTGAACATACATCGATCATAACATTTCCATCTTTAGTAGATAAAATTTCAAATGATGATCCGCATGAAGCACATGTATATTTTGATTCATATACTTTTGGTTGTAAGTCTTTTTGCATACTAATTGTCCTTTTTAATGTTAAATATACTTAATGTAATACCTATAACAACTATTAATTATATCATTATTTATTAATTTTATTAATATATAAATTTTTTATCTTAGAAATAAAATCTAAAAATTCTTGATCATCAGGATTTTTTGTTGCACAACCATAAAAATATTCAAATGTAGAAATTTCAGTTTTTAATCTTTTAGCAACACTAAATAAGTTGTTAAAATATTCATCTATTTTTCATCCAAATCCTTCTTTAGAATAAATATTTTCTTGGCTACCAGTTGTAATTATTACATGAATTTTTTTACCTGCTAAATTAAAATCACCAGTTCTTCAAACTTCAGCCATATATCTCGATAAATTTCAAGGTAAATTGAACCAATTTATTGGGAATAATAATATAATGTTATCAAATTCTTTTAAATATTCTTGTTCTTTAATTGCATCAAATGGTTGATTTGAATCCAATACTCTTGGAGTTATATTTTCTAAATTTTTAAGTTCATTAAAAATCTTTATTGAAAATTGAGATGGTAATGGACAAATTCTTGCGTATAATAATAAGTTTTTCATGTTAGTCACCTTTTTTTAATATCCTTTTGTTTATAAAAGCTTGTTTTAATGTTTCATTGTCAGCATAATCTAATGATGAATTTAATGGTAAACCAAAACCAATTCTAAATATATTTAGTTCTAAATCACTCAAACTGTTTTGAATATATTCACTTGTATATTCTCCTGAATAACTAAAATTAGTTGCAATAATTAAATTTATAATTTTAGAATCATCTTTTATTCTATTTGCTAAAACACGAATATTTGCTTCCACTAAATTCATGTCTGATTTTTTATTAGTTAATTCCCCATTTATAACAAAATATAAACCATTATAACATCCACTAAATTCAATTTTATCCAAATCTTCTGTTGTTGGTACAACACATAATGTAGATTTATCTCTATTAGAATTTGAACATATTGAACACAATGAATTTAGAGAAATATTATTACATGCAACGCATCTTTTTATATTTTTCTTAGCGTTAACAATCCTATTTGTAAATTCATGAATATATTTTTGATCCTGGTCTAATAAAAAGAAAGCTAGTTTTCTTGCGCTTTTTTTACCAATAGAGGGCAATGAAGATAATGCATCAACTAGCATTTCAAATTCATTTAACACCTTAAATTACATCATTCCTGCTAAACCAGGAGCAATACTATTTGCTATTTCATTTTTCTTTTTAGTTGTTTCTTTAATAGCTAAATTTATAGCTTCAATAATCAAATCTTGAAGAGTATCAGGATCTTCAGGGTCAATGATTTTATCACTAATTTTAATATCTAAAATTTCTAAAGCACCAGAAATTTTAACTGTAATCATATCTCTTGAAGAATATTCGAATTCCTTATTGTCAAACTCATCTAGTTTCTTTTTTAATTGTTGTTGTGCTCTCTGAGCTTCTTGAATCATTTTTTGAATATTCATATATACTATCCTTTTTTTAAAATATCTGAGATTTGTTTAAGTAAATCTTCATTATTATTTAAATTATCATTATGTTTATATTTTAACAAACTTAATTGAACATCTTCAAATTGTTTATTCTTATTTTGCTTATAGATTTCTAATCATTCAGTTGCTTTTTTCTTATCAATCGCATAAACTAATCTATCATATGAATCAAGTTTATCGCAAATTTCAAAATATGACTGCTCACTTCAAAAATATTCATTAAATTTATCGGCTTCATTTTTATAATTAAATAAAATAATTATTCCATTTTGAGAGCTTATCAATATTTTTTCTATATTTAAGATTAAGCGTTCAATATTTGTTGTTGCAAATTTATTGTTTTTAATTAATTCAAGTTTATTAACATCATTTTTCTTTATTTCTGAATTATTATTTGCAGCAATACTTAAAAATATTGATAATCAATCATAATCTGGAATATTAATAGACTCTAATAACAAAGATTCATTATTAATTTGATATGGATTGATTATTGATTTATTTTCATCAACCATATAATTAAAATCATATTTATCTTCTTGTTGGGATGTTAATTTTTCAATTGAATCCTTGTTCTTTTTCTCTTCTAATTTATACTCATTAGTAACTGTAGTGGTTTTAAAAATTGAGCTTAAGTCAATTTGATTATTATTTGTATTTTTAGTCTCTTTTTCTATATCAATTTCTTGTACTTGTAAAACAGAATTGTTATTTTCTATATTTTTATTTGAATTTTTTAATAATGCCAATTCAAAATAAAATCTTGAATTACCATATTTTTTAATATTTTCATATGTTTCTTTGAAATTTTCAACTAATGATAACAATAAATTATAATCATTACATTCAAAACTATACAATTCATTTACCGATAATGAATTTAATAAATTAGAATTATTAGTTTTTAAATAAATAGCTTTATCTAAACAAAAATTAATAATCTGATTTATTAATCATAAATAATCAATATTTTTATTTGTCATTTTATTAAACAATAAAAATAAATTAGTGTTGTCACCTTTTATCAAAAAATTTAAAAGTTCAATAATATAATTATTAGAAATTAATCCAAATAAATTATCAATATCTTCAACATTAATATTATTATTTGTATAATTTGAAAGTTGATCTAAAATTGATAAGCAGTCTCTTGCTCCTCCATTTGATAATAATGCGATTTTGTTTCTTGCGCTATTAGAAATTAAAATGTTTTCATTTTGAGAAACCAATGAAATTAAGTCTTCAAGTTCTTTAATAGTTAACTTTGAGAAATCAAATCTTTGACAACGACTGACAATTGTTGATGGAATTTTATGAAATTCTGTGGTTGCAAAAATAAAAACAACATGTTTTGGTGGTTCTTCAATTGTTTTTAATAATGCATTTCATGCACTAGTTGAAAGCATATGAGCTTCATCAATGATATAAACTTTATATTTAGATTCTGTTGGTGAATATTTAACAGTATCAATTAGTTCTTTAATTTCATTAACTCCATTATTTGATGCTGCATCTAATTCCACAATATCAATATTTGTATTCTTATTAATAGAATTACAAATTTTGCAATTATCACAAATATCATTTTTAAAATTTTCACAATTAATTGCCTTTGCAAAAATTTTAGCAATACTTGTTTTTCCGGTTCCTCTACTTCCTGAAAAAATATATGCATGTGAAATATTATTATTAAAAATTGAAAGCTGTAGTGTTTTTACAATAAAATATTGACCAATAATTTGGTCAAACTTTTGTGGACGATATTTTCTATATAAAGACAAATTATTGTTTTTCATATTCAATAATTATTATAAATTATTCTCAATATTATTTTTATTAATTAGATTTAATTTTGAATAATATTTTTCTTTTTCTAATTTATAAAATTTTATAAATTTAATAATTGTATATGTTAAAGTAACTAATGAAAATAACATAAACGGAATTACAAAGGATTCTATACCTAAATATTTATTTGTAAAATATGCAAATATTAATACAAATCCCATTATTAAGGTATGCTTTAAAATCACCACAAAGAATGATTTATTTTTCTTTAAATATAAATATGTAATTTGTGTCAATAATATCTCTGTTGTCATGAAAATATGGTATAGGATAATTAATAATATTGTAATGCAAAATACAGGCTTATAGTTTGGGTTGTATCATTGATTGTAACCTCAAAACATACTCATAATACTTGCTTCACCATTTGAATTTTTACCATAGACAGTTAAATTTACTCAATATAATTGTCCCAATCCCTCTCCATTAGGGTGATTTTTTAAATATTCAATCAATATTGGGTTATCTTTATAATCATTAATTCATTCAGGTGCTGGAAGTTGACCTCACATTTGGTATGCATGAATAAATCCACTAGAATTAGTAACATTTGGATCATATAAATTATTAATTGCAAATAATTTTAATGATTCTAAATTACTAATGTAAGAATTGACAATATGTGGCATACATAATGTTCATATACCACTTGTAAATGTATTAAAAATACTGATTAATACCACAAAAACTAAAAATGGTTTCATATCTGCAAATGAATAGTTAGCACCCTTATGAACAGTATAATATTTTAAAGCATTAGAAACACCTGTTCCAAAATATGGCAAGAAAAAGTTCATATTGAATCATAGAATTTTAGCCATAATCATGTTCAAGGGTAAAATATAATTTTCGGATGAAGATATTATTGAAAATATCACAATCACTAAACCTCTCGTGCTTGCTCTTCATGAACTTTCAAAACTAACTCTATAGCTATTTTTTAATAATAATTTAAATTGAGCTTTGTTCATTCTTAAGTTTTTTCACTTATAATGCTCTTTTTTTATTAATAAAGTAATTATAATTATGATAATCGATACAATAATCCCAATATTAATAGATATCCCAATACCAATTGAATACAAATTTGTGCAAAATGCAAAAATGCATGCTGCAATAACTGTTAGTGCAAAATTAAAGAACATCAACATTGATGCAATAAAATTACCTCTATTTCTAAAAATAATAATTATAAAAATTGAAAATCATGAATTTAATAATATTGTCGGAGATGTTGATCAAATAAAATTAATTCCTTCGTTTCTTACTAAATCCATATTTGGATGATCACAATTATAAGAAATATATAAATAACTCAATCCAATGTAAAGTCCAGTCATTACTATTCCGACAGCAAAATTAACAATAAATTGAGTTGCAATTATTCCATAATCATTATGTAATCCAATGTCTTTGTTATTCCGTTGCTTTTTCAGTTTTTCAATAGTTATAGCCATCGTAATACTTAAAGCCATTCCAACATTCGTAAAAATTATTTGAAAAGATGATAACAATCCAATTCCCATTAATATTTCGGCTCCTGTTGTTTTTATAGAGCCAGATATTAAACAAATTGCAATCGGCAAAAAACTTATTAAAAAAGATGAAACAATAAAGAATCACCCATATCTTACCATTTCAACAAAGAAGCGTCAATCAACAATTGTTTTTATATGTTTTAATTTTGATATTTTATTTAAAAATTCATTGTTATGTTGAATTATATTATCTAATTTTGAATTAGTGCTCATTTGCATATACCTTTAGAAATGGTTCACCAATATTTGAATTTTCATCTAATTCAATAATTCCGTGTGATATATCACTCAATCCAAGTTCCTTATCACTACACAACATTCCATATGATTTTATGCCCATTAATTCACCATTTGATATATATGTTCCATTTGGTAAAAATGTATTTTCACATGCACAAACAGTAATTAAATTTTTTCTTGCATTTTTTGCACCACAAACTACTTGAATATTTTTATAACCTAAGTTAACAAGACATTTATGTAAATGAGTATTTGGAATATCTTCACATTCCTCAATTTTCGCAATTATTAATGTTGGACTAAAATAATTAGCTAAATTTATATTTGTAAGTTTTAAAACAAATTCACAAATTTCTTTATTTGGAAATAAATATCCTTCAGGCAAATCAATATAGTTCGATACATTAAAGATATTTATAGCTACAAGTTCTTTTTTACTAAATAAAATTGTAAAGTTTTCATGAGTTTCAACCAAATCTACAACATTGTTATTTAAAGCTATAAGTAATGTATCATTCAAAGAATTTTTATTGTAAAAAAGATTCATATTTTTGTACCTCAATTGTATCTGAATAAATATTTATGATATATTTATTATATTACTTAAATATATATTGAGAGGTCATTATGTCTAAAAAAATTGGATTTTTATTAGATACAGCATCGTCTTATAATTTAGAAAAAAAAGAAAATTGTTGTATTTTACCTATCAATATTTTTATAGAAGAAAACGGAAAAGAAAATATTTATAATGAAAATGAAAACATTACTAGAGAAGAAGTTTATAATTTCATTAATAAAGATAATAAAATTAAAACATCTCAACCAATTCTTGGTGTTATTCTTGAAAAAATGAATGAAATGATTTCAAAATATGATCTAGTAATTGCAATTCCATTTTCAAAACAATTATCAAACACTTTTAATACTATAAAATCTTGTGCAAATCAAATAGATAAAAATAAAATTTTAGTTCTAGATTCCCATCCAATGTCAATTACTGGAAATTGATTAGTTGAGGAAATTGAAGAACTTAATAAACAAAACGTTGAAATTAATCAGAAAGTTCTTGAAAAACTAGCAAAAAAATATCGTGATTCACAATGTGGAGTTGTTATTGTTAACGATTTAAAACGTCTAATTGTAGGTGGTAGGCTATCTGGTATAAAAGGCTTGTTAGCAAAAACATTAAAACTAAAATTATCAATTATGTACAATGGAGATCTTAGTTTATGTACCAAAGATTTAACCTTAGAAGGTGCTATCAACAAATCTATTGATGAAATTGATAAAATAAATAATTTTAAAAAATTTGGAATTGATAGAGTTGTTGTCTTTCCTGATTTAGAAAAACAAGAAGATAATGAAAAATGTATTGAAATTTTAAAATCAAAATTAAATGTATCTAATATTGAATATGCTCTTTTGCCAACATCTGTAGTAACCCACACTGGCACAAACACATTTTCCTTTATTATTCTTTCTAATATTAAAATCTCAAATTCTTAAAAATAATAAAATATATGATTATAAAAATGAGATCTAAAATCTCATTTTTTATTGTTGTCTTTTTTCCTCAATTATTTGTTTTAAAATTTCATATGAAATGACAGGATTAGCTTGCCCATTTGTGTCCTTCATTAACATACCAATGAAAAATTTTTCGCCACGTTCTGGCCGATCATAACAAGCATGTAACATTTCAGGGTTTGCATCAATATGTTTTAATAATATATCTCTAATTATTTTTGGATCTTTAATTTGTTCAAACCCTAATTTTTTAATAATAATTTTAGGATTTACATTTTCTTTGTAAATATATTCAAGAATAATTTTTGCTTGTTTTCCATTAATATCTTGGGAGATCAATAAATTCAACATTTCTGAAATATTATCAATTAATTTGTCATCTATATCACAATATGATTTTGATTCTTTTTTAAGTAAACCTATTAATTCGATACCTAATCACTTAAAACATAATGGGTAATCATTTACATTTTTAACTAATTTTGAAAAAACTAAATAAAAATCAAAATCATTAATTAATTGTTGAATTGAACTTTCATCTAATTTATTGGCCTTTAAATTATTAATAATTTCAGATAAGGATAAGTTTTTTTCAGAGATAATTTTACTAAATTCATTATCTGTTAATTTGACGGTCATAATGTTTGGCTCATGGATATATCTATAATTAACGGCGTTAGTTTTTTCTCTCATATGAACTGTAATATTTTGAGAATCATCAAAACGACGTGTTTCTTGAATTACTTTTTCATTTTTTAATAATAGTTGAGTTTGTCTATTAATTTCAAAATCAATTGCTTTTTTTACATTATTTATAGAATTAATATTTTTTATTTCAACTTTGTTGCCAAATTCTTTTTGTCCAAATGGTCTTATAGAAATATTAACATCTGCTCTTAATGAACCATCTTCTAATTTTGCATCTGAAATATTAGCAAATTTTAAAATTTTTACTAATTCTCTTAAATATTGTTGTGCTTCATAGCCGCTTGCTATATTTGGTTTAGTTACAATTTCAATTAATGGCATTCCAGAACGATTATAATCTAGAAATAATTTATCATCTTTAATAGTTTGTTTTGCAGTATCTTCTTCTAAATGTATGCGTTCAATTTCAATTTTCTTCTTTTCACCTGATTCACTTATAATTTCAATATAACCATTTTTACCTATTGGAAAATATTGTTGAGTAATTTGAAATCCTTTTGGTAAATCTAAATAAAAATAATTTTTTCTATCAAATTGAATATTTTTATAATTTATATCCATATTTAATTCACATGCCAATCATATACCTTTTTTGATACCTTCAAAATTAGGTTGTGGAAGTGTGCCTGGTAATGCTAAATCTATTGGAGAAATATTCGTATTTTGTTTACTATAATGACAATTTAATGATGAAGAAAACATTTTAGTTTTTGTATTTAAAACTGTATGTACTTCAATACCT
>JAHLFM010000025.1 GCA_018883815.1 Candidatus Ureaplasma intestinipullorum | reverse complement strand
TTGAAATTAAAATAATTAATAAAAACATAATTATTGAAATTAAAATTGCCATTACAGACATTGATCAACTTGGTATATTTGGGTATCCTGGAACTAATTCAGCATTTTTGCCAATTGAAATTATTAAAATACCCACTATAGAACCAAAGTACATAAAAATTGTTTTGTATACAATTCTAAATAAAAATTCAAATGAATTTGAAACATATGTTAAGTCAACAGTTATCAAATTTAAAACTTGTGATTTATTTCAAAAGATCCAATCTTCTTTTGTAAAATTAATTGATTTTTTGAAAACTCTTATTCTTAAATTATTAGCAAGATAAGTTGACATTTTAGATGAATAATATATAGAAACTACTCCAAAACCAAATGATAATAAACTTATTAATATCATTATTAACATCAGAACAGCAGATTGTGTAGATTTGGACAACCACGGCATTAAAGTATCTTTATATTCAGCATCACCAATTTCATTTAAATATACAAGCATAATTGGTACTGCAATATATCCTAAAACTTGCAATATGCTAAAAATAGTATTAATTAAAAAATACATTCATGATTTTTTATCTAATGATAGTTTTAAAAGTTTTAACATTATTTTTTACCTTTTAATTTTGACTCTAAACTAAACAAAATATCTCTATACTCTGCGGCTAATTCATAATCACGATTGTCAGCTGCTTCTAACATTTTGTCTCTTACATCATTAATTAAGTTTTCAATTTCTTTTTGATCAGTTAAGTTCTTAGATTTTGCTTTATTTTTACTTAATACTTTTTCGTAAAGTTCTGACTTCATTGGTGAAATATCTTCACTTATAGGTTTAGAAATTGTTTTTGGAATAATATTGTTAGCTTGATTATATTCCATTTGAATTTCTCTTCTTCTATTTGTTTCATCAATTGCATATTGCATTGCGTCTGTTATTTCATCACCATACATAATTACATGCCCATTTGAATTTCTAGCAGCTCTACCTATAATTTGTATTAATGATTTGTCGCTTCTAAAGAAGCCGGGTTTATCAGCATCTAAAATTATCACAAGACTAACTTCAGGGACATCCAAACCTTCTCTAAGTAAGTTAATACCAATTAAAACATCAAATACACCTTTTCTAAGATTATTTATAATTTTAGATCTTTCAAGAGTTTTTAACTCATTATGAAGATATGCAGCTTTTATTCCTCTTTGTTGAAGAAAATGAGTTAGCTCCTCTGCCATATTAATTGTCATTACTGTTATAAATGTTTTTTCATTATTTATAATTTGTTTTTGTAATTCAATTAATATATCTTCTAATTGATTTTTAGTAGGTCTAACCTCAATTGTTGGATCCAATAAACCAGTTGGTCTTACAATTTGTTCAACAATATTATTATTTGAAATTTCCTTCTCATAATCATTAGGAGTTGCTGATACAAATAACACCTTATCCATTTTTGATAGAAATTCATCAAATTGCAATGGTCTATTATCTAATGCACTTGGTAATCTAAACCCATAATTTACAAGCGTTTCTTTTCTAGATCTATCTGTGTTATACATACCTCTAACTTGAGGTAAAGTAATATGAGACTCATCAATTATTAATAATCAATCATTGCTGTTTTGATTTTTAAAATAATCAAATATTGTATATGGAGTTGAACCTGGTTCTCTATTTTCTAAATAGCGTGCATAATTTTCAATTCCACTACAATAACCAAATTCAACAATCGCTTCCATATCAAACTTTGTTCTTTGTTCAATACGTTGAGCTTCAATCGGTCTATTTTCTTTAATAAAATATTTTATTCTCTCATCTAAATCATTATTAATTTTTTCAAGAGCTAATTCTAAATTGTCTCGATTAACAATATATTCATTAGCTGTGGTTAAATTAAATTGTTTTAATGATTCTATTTTTTTATTAGTAAGAATATCAATCTTATCTATAGCCTCTATCTCATTGTCAAAAAAACTGACTCTAATGTAATAATCATTAGAATAACCTGGCACAATATCCATCACATCACCTTTAGTTCTAAATTTACCAGGTGAAAGTTCAATATCATTTCTTTCATAATTTAATCGAACTAATGATTGTCTTAATTCTTTAATACTTATTGATTGTCCAATTTTAATTGAATTCATATATAATTCAAAATCTTCTCTTGAAACAGATGGGTAAATTGAAGCAACAGAAGCAACAACAATAACATCTTCCTCACAAACTAATGAAGTAATTGTAGATAAACGTAACATCTCAATTTCAGCATTTGCTTGAGAAGATTTTTCAACATACATATCACTATGTGGAATATAAGCTTCAGGTTGATAGTAATCAAAGTATGAAACAAAGTATTCAACCTTATTTTTAGGAAAAAATTCCTTCAATTCTAAATAAATTTGAGCAGCTAGTGTTTTATTATGTACCAACACTAATGCCTTTTTCTGTAAATTATTAATAACATTAGCAAACGTAAAAGTTTTACCTGTACCTGTTGCTCCAAGTAATACTTGTTTTTTTATTCCATTCTTAAAATTTTCACACAATTTTGGAATTGCAGTTTTTTGATCACCAGATGGAGTATATTTTGTTATTAATTCAAAATTAGTTTTCATTATGACAACACTTTGCTCTCATCATCAATTGTGTAATCTTGGATAGGATTATTTAAATCCTCAAAATATTTAATACTCTTATCTGATGTCAGCAATGAGAAAATAAACTTCTTATCATTGTTGTTCAATGTATATTTTAAGAATTGCTTATTAAATTCTCTAATTTTCTGAATTTGATTAGCAGGATTTTCAACTACTATTTCCTTAATATCTAATGGGTTTATATTGATTAATTGAGCAATATTTCTATTAGATAAATTAATCATTTCACCAAAATTGGCAACATTTCTAATAACTTTATTTGCAATTTGAACTTTTAATTCTCAGAATAATATATCAGCATCTTCTACATAAATATTTAATGGTGACTTTTGTTCATATGCTCTTAAATTAACACCTTCTCTTAATTTAGAAATCATTTCTAAATGTGCAGTTCAAGCTGCATCCATATTTGAAATAATAGTATTTCTTGCACTATTATTAAATGTTTCAGGAGTTAATAATTTTTCTTTTTCTAATAAAAATTCTTTAATCTGTTTAATTAATTTTTGTCTAAGGACATCACTTGAAAATTTCGAATATTTTTCTGCATTTAATCTATTTGAATGAAAAATTGTTTCATTCATTTCCTTAATAACTTCGTCATTATCAACAAAATCTGGATTAATTTTATCCACATGATTAGATAAAATATCATCTACAACATATGGTATCATTGAATCTAAAATTGGCATTAAATTATTAGACAATAAAACAATATCTCTTTCTTTATATAATAATTCTCTTTGCGCACTCAAAACATGATCATAATCTATCAAGTTTTTTCTCATGTCAAAATTTAGACCTTCAACCTTTTTTTGAGTATTATCTAAAAGTTTACTAAAGAATTTTAAATCAATAACTTCATCTTCCATCTTTGTGTTTGCCTTATTAAATTTATCACCAGCAAAACGTTTGAATAATGTATCATGTAAACTTATAAAAAATCTTGATTCCCCTGGGTCTCCTTGACGACCAGATCTTCCTCTAAGTTGATTGTCTATACGACGTGATTCACTTCTCTCAGTTCCAATTACATAAAGTCCGCCTAATTCACGAACACCTTCACCCAATTTTATGTCTGTTCCTCTACCAGCCATATATGTTGCAACAGTAACTTGTCCTTTTTGGCCAGCATCCTTAATAATTTCTGCTTCTTGTGCGTGATTTTTTGCATTTAAAACTTTATGTGGAATACCTACACGTGATAATAATAAATGTAAAATTTCAGAATCTTCTACCGCTCCTGTTCCAATAAGAATTGGTTGTCCAGTTTTATGACGCTTAATAACTTCTGCAACAACATATTTTCATTTAGTTTTCTTATCACTGAAAACATAATCTGGTTGGTCAATTCTTTGGATAGGTTTATTTGTTGGAATAGTTACTACTACCATATTGTAAATATTTAACAACTCTTCAGCTTCAGTTGCAGCTGTACCTGAAACTCCTGCAAGATGTGAATATAATCTAAAGAATGATTGATAAGTAATAGTTGCAACAGTTAGATTTTCAGGATCTATTTTTACATATTCCTTCGCTTGAATAGCTTGATGAAGACCAGAACTGTAAGTTCTATCACTCATGATTCTTCCAGTAAATTGATCTACTAATGCTATTTCATCTTCACCTTGATCATTTTTTCTGACAATATATTCTTTACCATTAAAAAATAAATAATTAGCTTTTAATGAATTAATTACCTTATGCAATAAACTACTTGATTCAAGATCATAAATATTATTAATTTGAAAAAATTTATTAGCTTTTTCAGCACCAAAATCTGATAATGAAATACTACTTGATTCATAATCAATAACATAATCTGATGGAGTTAATGTTTTTACAAATTGATCCACCTTTACATAATCTTGAATTGAACTCACTGGAGATCCAGAAATAATCAATGGAGTTCTAGATTCATCAATTAATACTGAGTCTGCTTCATCAACAATTGCAAAATGCAATTTTCTTTGTACTTTATCAGAATATTTTGACACCATATTGTCTCTTAAATAATCAAACCCTAATTCTGAGTTTGAACAATATGTAATATCACAATTATAATTTTGTCTTTTTTCATCTTGATTCATTGAAGATGTAATATAACCTGTAGTCAAGCCAACAGGATTCATTATTTGAGATGAAAATTCTGCATCACGTTGAACTAAATATTCATTAACAGATACAATATGAACACCTTTTTTTTCTAAAGCGATTACAAATGATGCAAGTGCAATTGTTAGCGTTTTTCCTTCTCCTGTCATCATTTCTGCAAAATCACCAAAATAAATAATAATTGCACCAATGATTTGAACCTTAAATGCAAGCATTCCAGTAGTTTTTGCAATTATTGCTCTTCCTGTTGCTAATGCATCAATCAAAATATCATCCAATACAATTTTGTTATCTTCTAAATCTTTTACAAATGACTGCGTTTTTAATCTTAAATCTTCAATAGAATATTTGCTATATTCTTCTTCTTTAGATATTACCAAATCAGCTAATTTAATAGCCTTATCCAAAATTCTATTAGCTGGATTAACTTTATCTAAAACACTAAATCGCATATTTCTCCTAAATTATTCTTGTTCTCATGGTAATTCATCAACAGACTTAGGATTGTCATTTCTAGTCAATGATACAATATTACCATCTCTAATTTTTATTAATAATGTTGCTAAGTCTTCAAAAATTCTATTGTGTGTAACAATAATTACAGTTGTACCAAATTTCTTGTTAATATTAATGAATTCATTAATTACCATTTTTGACATTTCTTCATCAATAGCACCTGTTGGTTCGTCACCAAATAAAATTGTTGGGTTTTTTGCAAATGCTCTTGCAATTGAAACTCTTTGTTGTTGACCACCAGATAATTGATGTGGAAATTTATCCTTATGCTGCAACATATCTACAGATTGTAAAATTTCATCAACATCCAACTTTTTACTCTTGTCAGTTTGCAAATTTGCACCAATTTCAACATTTTCTTTTACTGTTAAATTTGGCAATAAACCATATTGTTGGAAAACATAACCAATATTTTCTTTTCTAAATTTTGTTAATTCATTATCATTAAGATTAATTAAATTTGTTCCACAAACATTAGTTACACCATCAGAAGCTCTATCTAAACCAGAAATAATATTCATTAATGTTGTTTTACCACTTCCTGAAGGTCCTAAAATAATAACAAAATCACCTTTTTTAATTTCTAAATCAACACCTTTTAAAATTTGTGTAACAATATATCCATTTGTGTAGTATTTAACAACATTTGAAAATTCAATAATGTTTTCAGGATTATTAAAACTTATCGTTTTGTCTCCATTATGAGGTTTGTTTAATTTTTCAACTTCTTTTGCCCTTTGTTTTAAAGCATGTTTTTCATCTTTGCTTAAATTTTTAAATGCAGTCTTTTGACTCTTTTTCTCATCTGAAGTACTTTCATCACTTTCAATATTAGAATCTTCTAATTCAGTTGGTTCTTCTTTTATAATGTCAGGTTTCTTAGTAATTAAAAACTCTCTAATAATTTTTAGAACATCTTCTTCCTTAAAATTATTGTTGAATGACACATTACAAAAAATATTTCTTGAATAATTATCCATAAAAACTGAATTTACAATATTTTGAATTTTTGCCTGGAATTCATTAGTAAATTTTTCAGGATTATCAGTTGATAAATTGACAACTGTTTTATTTTTAACAAATTTAAAAATTATATTATTCATTTTTATACCTCATAATATTTATAAATATTATTTTAACTTATAAATTAAAACAATTAATAGCATTATTAACTAAAATGCTTGATAAATCATCAAAATCCATATTTAAAAATTCGGAAATAAACTTGTTTGTATGAATTACATATTGTGGAAAATTAGTTTTTCCTCTAAAAGGAACTGGGGCTAATCAAGGTGCATCAGTTTCTGTTAACAATTTATCTATTGGAATATATTTTATAGCTTCTCTTAGTTTATCACTATTTTTAAAAGTAATGATTCCGGAAATTGAAATGTAACAATTTAAACTATTATATCTTTTTACATCTTCAATTTTGCCACTAAAACAGTGGACAATAAATTTTGTTTTATTAAAATAGTTTTTAATAATTTCATATGCATCTTCATGAGCATCACGAATATGCATAACTACAGGTAACCCAAGTTTTATAGCTAATTGAATTTGTTTTTCAAATCATAATTTTTGTAATTGTTTTCTTTCTTCACTATTATCAAAATGATAATCTAGTCCTATTTCTCCAATTGCCTTTATTTTTTGAGGATTTTTTAAATACATTTTTTCCAATTGTTCGATTGCTTGTTCTAATGATTGTTGATTATTAAATTCATTTGGGTGAACTCCAATTGTACAAAAAGAATTATTTGACATCAATGATTGCTCAATTGCTAATTGAGAATCATCTAAATTACAACCAACAATATTAATGAACATATCCATATTTTCAATTTCTTCAATAATATTGCTATATTTTTCTATTAATTCTAAACAATTTGTGTGAGTATGTGTGTCAATATATTTCATAGTTATTTACCTACACAGAAATTTTTAAATAAATCATCTAAAAAATCATACTCATTACCATTACCAAGAATTTTTGCTAATTTCATATTTGCTTGTTCATAATTATAAATAACTAAATCTAATGGTTCATGATTATTTAGTGAAATTATTGAATTTTCCAAATCGTGCTTTATATTTTCAAAAATCCCAATTTGTCTATTTGATTGAAGAACATTTAAATCACTTTCTATAAATTCATCAACTTCAAAAATACTTCTAATTTTCTTAATTAGATCTTCAATTTGATTATTGATACTAGAAATTCCAACCATATTATTATCAAATAATTCATTATTATATTTACTAATATCTTCTATTGTGTCTATTTT
>JAHLFM010000024.1 GCA_018883815.1 Candidatus Ureaplasma intestinipullorum | reverse complement strand
ATGAAATTCATTAATTCCAAATTGCTTTGAAATATTAATGCAATCTTTTCATTCCTCAACCTTAAACGAAAGTAAACTGGGTAATATATTTTTCTTCATTATTTATTTGCCAAACTTATTAAAAAATCAGAAATTGCATCACTATTATTATCCCCAATAATTACTTTCATTTTATCTTTCAAAGCTTGATCTGCATTTCCCATACAAATTGGATTCCCAATATTTTCAAGCATATCTAAATCATTCAATGAATCCCCAAAGGCATATGAATCTTCATTTAGAATATTAAGTTTTCTTTGAACAAATTGAATTCCTAATCATTTAGATACTCCTAATGATTCTACTTCTAAAAATATTTCTGAAACTGTTGATGTTTTTACAAGTTTAGACATATCTAATGTTTGAAATTCACTAAAAATTTTATTAATAATATTTTGTTCGGCTTTAATGCCGACATGGATAATTGATTTACATAAATCATTTTCTAAATTGTCTATATTTTCAAAATTATAAATTGTTGGTCCAATTACAAAAAACTTTGGTTCTTTTACATCTATATTTATATTTTTTCCAAAATAATAATACTTAATTGAACCATCTTCAAAAAATAAATTTAATTGTCTTTTATATTCTTTAGCTTTTTCAACAAATCAAGAAATAATATTTTTATTGATTGGAGATCCTAAAGTAATTAATTTTTGATTTTTTATATCTCAAATATAATTACCATTAGCTAACACTAAATAATCATTTAAGGATAATTGGTTAGCTAAATCTAAAATTCCCTCAGATAATCCTCTTCCTGTTGCTAAACAAAATGAAAAATCTTCCTTTTGAAGAGATTTAATTGTCGAAATTGTTGATGGATTAATTGTTTTTTTATCATTCAAAAGTGTTCCATCAATGTCGAAAAAAATTAATTTTCTATTGTTTGCCATTTTTTAGTTCCAATATAATTTATTATAACTATAAATTAGTTTAAAATTATAAATATGAAATTAACAAAAATAACTTCTACACAAAATCCTTTAATTAAAAAAATTAAAAATATTTATGAAAATCCATCATATTCTAAAAAGAATAGTATTTTTGTTATTGAAAAACCAAAATTAATATTTGAAGCAATAAATAATAACATTGATATAGAGTTTATATTTATAACAGAATCTGAATTAGAAAAATTCAAAAATAAATTAACATTTTTTTTAAATAATAATAAGGTAATTTTAATTGATAAAAAAATTGCAAAATTTTTATCAATTAATGTTTCGTATACTGAAATTTTTGGATTATGTAATTTTAAACATAATTCAAAATATATAATTAATAAAAATAAAAATTATTTATTAGTAGATTCAATTCAAGATCCTGGAAATCTTGGTACAATCATTCGAACTGCATTTGGTTTAGGAATTGATGGAATATTTTTATATAATTGTGTATATCTTTTTAACAATAAATGTACAAAAAGTTGTTGTGGTGCAAATTTTAAATCTAATATTTATGAAATCAAAGATATTAACAAATTATTAAATGAGTGTAAACAATATAATATTATTTACACTTCTTTAGATAATGATTCAGAAGATTTAGAAAAAGAAAAATTTTCCAAAAACAACAATTTAATTGTTGTCGGAAATGAAGGGCACGGAGTTTCACCTCAAATATTAAATTATGCTACTAAAAAAATAAAAATTAAAATGTTAAACAATATTGAAAGTTTTAATGTAGCAATATTTGTCGGCATTATTTGCTTCAAAATATTAAGATCATAATAAAAAAAACAAACAAAATATTGGGAAGTCCAAATCTTGTTTGTTTTTAGTATTTTAATATTTTAATATTGAAAAAACTGATCCTGAAAGTTTTTCTCTGCCTTTTAAAGATTCTAACTCAATTAAGTATGCACTACCTGCAACTACTCCATCAGACATTTTTACTAATTTTTCAATTGCCTCAACAGTTCCACCAGTTGCAAGTAAATCATCAATTATTAATACTCTCTGTCCTGGCTTAATATCACCTTTATGAATTTCAATTGATGATGAACCATATTCTAGGTTATAACTAACTGAATAAGTTTCTCTTGGTAATTTATTTGGTTTTCTAACTAACACGAAAGGTTTTTTAATTTTTAATGATAATGGAACTCCAAATAAAAAACCTCTCGATTCTGCACCAACAATTACATCAATATTAAGTAATTTAGCAAATTCTGCAAATTCATCAATAATACTATTAATAATTTCATAATTACTAAATAATGGGGTAATATCTCTAAAAATTACACCTTTTTTTGGATAATCAGGAATATCAATTATATATTCCTTAATTTTATCTATTGAAACCATACTTTTTCCTTAATGTGCATTGATACCGATTACAACTTGTTCGTCAATCTTATCATACACTACTTTATTAACATGTGTTTTCTTATTGTTTCTTACTTTTTCAATATATCATTCTCTAAAACATAACATTAATGTTACAAATACAAAAGATAAAGGTAATGAAACTATAAAGATTATTATAGTTCCTAAAAATAACATTAATTGGTTATACAATAAATCAGTTGATACAAATAACATTAATGATAATCCATAAATTAAACTTGTAAAAATAATAAACAATTGTATTTTAATAGATGTTTTTAATTGTTCAAATACAAATCTAAAAATTTCATTTTTTGAGTATGATAATTTTTTATTAAATTTTCATAATAAGTTATTATATGTATTAAATATAAAAATATTTGAAAAAGCATATAATGCTAAGAAAACTAAAATTGTATTAATATCAAACGGAATTCTTAATAGCACAATTACACCAATTGTAGCAATATTTGTAATTATTGTTATTAATACTATTGGAATTACATTTAAGAAATTTAAATACAATAATGAGAACAAACTTATGAATGCAATTGAAATAAACATGCATTCAATTGCATTATTAAATAATAAATTTGGAATTGTATTATTTAATGTTACTGATGATATATTATAAAGTTCTAATTTATGTTCTGGTTTTGCTCATTCTGGTTTTGCTAATTCTAATTTTACTCATTCCAAAATTTGATCAATATTTAAAACATTTTTAGAAACTAATATATATTGTGAAACATAAGTACCATCACCATTTTTATAGATATTAGAAACAAGATTAATATTTTCTCAATCAAGATTTAATTGCGCTGTCATTTGATCAATAAATGAATTCATGTTATTCAAATCATTACTATTAAAATAAATATTTAATTGTGATAAATTATAAAAATTAGAAACATAAGCTGGACCAATAGTTGGTATAAAAATACAACCAACAATTGCAATTAATATTATAAATAATGGTATTGCACCATATATAATTATATTTTTCTTATTAATAACTAAAAGTTTATCTAAATATTTATCAATAATATTATGAGAACTGTTTGGAGAAATTTTTATTCCTCTAATTTTTAATTTATTTAATATTGAAATAAATGGTTTTGATAATACAAATTTTGGATTATTTTTAAATAATAATATATATGAAATACCATACAATATCATAAATATAAAACAACTAGAAATAACATTACTAAAGAGTATCACAATTAGTGAACTTCCAAATTCATTTATTTGATAATCTCCAAAAAATAAGAACACCAATGATGTTATTATTAAAGGAATATATGTTGTTATAGAAGTCTTTATAAATGACCTTATACTATTTAAATATGCATTAAACAAATTATTCCCATTATATTTTATTGAGTTTCGCAAATGTATTTGACTATTAATAAAAGGAACAAACATGCAAATAATAGAAACTATCAATGATAAGAAGGTACTTATACTAAATAATGAATTTAATGAATTAATAATTATTAATGATAATCCAAATGAAAACATTGAAGTTACAAATGCAATTATTCCTGGGAATCTATATAAGATACTTACTATAATTCCAATAAATAATATCAATACTGAGACACCGACTAAAGCACCATTAAATGGTGATAGTTTTGTAATTGAATGTGATAAATAATTTGGATATTTAAACACAAATGAATTACAAAAATTAATAAAGTCTTTAAAAATAACTGTTGAAGGTGAAACATCAATAATTGATGAAGCTAAATTTGGAATAATTATTGGATTTTGAAAAGATGCATTATTAATTAAGTCAACAGTTTCATTAATTTTAGAAGTTGTCTCACCTTTTAATGAGTTAATTGTAAATTCTTTTGTAGAATATGTTGTTTTAATTTTTTCTACATCTTCAGAATTTGTATCATCAGAAAAATAATTTCAGAAATTGTTATAATCAATTGTTGATAAGTAACCTTTGAATAATGAAATATTTTCTGTATTTCATGAATACAAGAATTCATATTCATTTACACTATCAAATTTAATTGAAGATTCTGAATTTTGATATGTATCAGATGCAAAGAAATCATGCAATAAACGAATTAGTGGGTCTATTGCATCAGTTATCCCTAATGATGTTTGATTAGCTTGATACAATGATCTCATTACTTCAAAATAATTATTATAATCCATAATTCATTGCATAAATGTTGCTTCATCTGATGAGCTATTTTTGAAATAATCATAAAATGAATTAATTGCAGTAACTGGATAATTATATGGATCGTTTTTATAATCATTGTTGTTGCTGTCTGGTTTCTTTTCAGTAAAGTTAGATGAATTATCATTTAAATATGCAATTGTGGATAACAATTGAAGTTTATTGATGAACCCTGAACGATTTTCTCAAAATATATAAGTAAGTTCAGGTGTTGTTTTAATAAATGTTTCAGTTGTGTTTTCACCTGTTCCATCAGTTGTTGTGTTTTCACCTATTCCATCAGTTGTTGTGCCTTCTCTTGATTGTATAAATCTAGTTGTTGAAGAATCTGATGAGTTAGAAGAATCAGATGAGTCAGAAGAATCAGAATTACTATCGCTTATCACTTGATCACGGTCAGTTTCTCCATCTCAATTATAAACATTAGTAAATTGATTTTGCATTACATCTAGATTTCAATCTTTATTATCTTTTAATGTTAATGGAATATCTATAACATCATTGTTTCTTGTGGCTTTATTATCACTTGAATTAATTTGATAAGTTGTATCAAAATTCTTATTAACATTATTTGGAATAGATGTAGAACCATTATTATTTAAATTAACAGTTTCAAACTTGTAATCATAATTATTAGCAATAGCATTATATAATGCAAATTTACTAATTACCCTTGACACATAATCATCAGAATCAAAATCAATTGCATAATATGGAATATTTTGTTCAGTGTAAATATGTATTGAGCCATATTGTAAATATTCTGTTGTATCAGTTCCAGAGCTAGTTGTTACAATTGGTAAATATTCAATTGAACTACTAATTGAAATTTGTGATACACCTAAATTTTGGACCTTAGTAATTATTTTATCAGATATTGTTTCTAAAGTTTTATTATTCTCATAAACTGTTTTGTCTTGGTCTAAAGCAACATTGATAACTGTCTCAATGCTATCTTCAAAGTTAGTTCCTTTATTTTGTGAACTATTATTAGCAAAATTAACAACACCTACAACAGTACCGGCAATTGCACCTGACATAAGTGTGCCAAATCCGGTTCATGCAAGTATTTTAAAAACCTTATTATTTTTAAAAATATTTTTCTTCATCTAATATTGTTATTATATATAATAATAGTATTATACATTATGGAAACTAATATTGAGAAAAAAATAATTAATTTAGCGAAAATTGCAGAAGAACACAATTACAATAAAAATAATGTTGAAAAAATTATTAAAGCTGCAAATTTTGCTAAAAATAAACATGATGGGCAATTTAGAGCATCAGGAGAACCATATATAATCCACCCAATTGAAACTGCAATTATCTTAATTGATTGAAAAATGGATGTAGAAAGTGTAATTGCAGGGCTTTTACATGATGTTTTAGAAGATACATTAACTCAAGAAATTGAAATTCAACAATTGTTTGGGGATAAAGTATTGTTTTTAGTAAAAAACATTACAAAAGTTAGTCTATACTCTAAACAGAATAGACAAGAAAAAACTGAAAAAACAAAAATAGAAGAAGACTATGTCGTTCAAGTGTTTATTTCAATGACTGTTGATATAAGAGTAATGATTATAAAATTAGCAGATCGTTACCATAATATGACTACTATTCAATATCTAAAACCTCAAAAACAGGTTAAAATTGCTAAAGAAACTTTAGATGTTTATGCAAATGTTGCCGGTAGAATGGGAATGTATAAATTAAAAACAAAATTACAAGATTTATCATTCGCAGTTATAAAACCTGAAGAATATAAAAAAATAAACAATAATATTCAAAAATTAATTAAAAGCAAACAAGAAAACTGACAAAATGCTAAATTAAAAATTGAAAATATTTTGTCATCAAATAATATTCATTCAACTATCAAAGATAGAATAAAAGGAGTTTATTCTACATACGAAAAGGTTATTAAAGGAAAAAGTATTAATGATATTCATGATATTTATGCCCTAAGAATTATTGTTCCAAAAACTTTGGATTGTTATAAAACATTAGGTTTGATCAATATGAATTTTAATTATATTGCAAATGCATACAAAGATTATATTTCTAAACCAAAATTTAATTTATATCAATCAATTCATACAACCATTGTAATTAATAATTCATTAATAGAGATACAAATTAGAACTCCAGAGATGGATACAAATGCTGAATTTGGAATTGCAGCTCATTGAAACTATAAGGAACATGATGGTGCAGGTGATGAAATTACATCTGATTTCTTAAATGAAAGTTTAAATAATAATGAATTAATAAAAAATATTCTACAAAATCCTAATCACAATATTGAAAACATTAAAAAAATTACTAAAGAAAAAGTTTTTGATGTTTTGATTTTAAATAACGAACAAAAATATACTATAAACAGCAAGACAACATGTATAGATTTGGCATTAAAATTTTTGCCTGAAAAATTTGCAAATTTAAAACAGGTTTTTATTAATGGACATCTATCAAGTTTTGACTCTGTTTTAAAAAATGGTGATGTTATTAAATTTGTATATTCAAACAAAAGCACTCTAAATGAATTATGGTTCAATTTTACCAGTGATTCTAACACTGTTGAAGAAATTAAAAATATTATTGAGAAAAATATTCGTAATGAATTACAAAATACTAACTTATTTCTTAATGTAGTCAAGAATAAACTTGGAAATAACTATTGCGGAATTGATGGTGTTAAAACAATATTAAGAAATAAATTTAATTTTGAAAAATTAGATGATTTATTAAAAAAATTACCCCCAGAAGCCTTTGATGATATCAATTTAATAAATATTTTTGATATAAGAAAAAATATTTCAAAACATGCTTTTAAAAATTTCTATAATAAATATTATTTAAAATTTTTAAAACCAAAATACCTAAAAGAAATAAAAGAAATTCATTTTAATGGACTAAAATTCCCATTATGTTGTAACAAAATTCCAGGCATGGCAGTTGTAGGAATTTTAAATAAAGAAAATAATCTTGTCATTCATAATGCTAAATGTGAAAACATTGTTAATAACAAAGATATAAAAATTATCCCACTTGAATGAGATGATAATCAAGTTGATTATGATTCAAAAACATTTAAATACTTTTTAAAATTTGAGTGTTTATGATCCCCGTCAATTGGAAATATTATTACAGGAATTATTAATAGAGACAAAATTGCACTTTCAGAAATTAAAGTAGATAGAAATAAAAAAAATAATATTTGTACAGTTAACCTTTTGGTTTATGTATCAAATATTAAATGAATTAAAATTCTTGTTAATAATCTAATTGATGAAATTAAGATTACAAGTCAAATCAAGATTTAATTACTTAACTTTTATTCCTAATTCATCAAGTACCTTTTCATCTACATTACATGGTGTTTTAAATAATATATCCATTGCATTGGCATTTTTTGGAAATGCAATGCAATCTTTTATATTATCTTGATTTAACATAATTGCAATTACTCTATCTAAACCTAATGCTAGTCCTCCATGAGGTGGAGCGCCATAATTATATGCATCAATTAAAAAACCAAATTTTGCAATAATTTGTTCTTTTGATAATCCAATTGCTTTAAACATCTTTGATTGCATTTCTGGAGTTGTAATTCTAATACTTCCTCCACCAATTTCAAATCCATTTAAAACAATATCATATGCTCTTGCCTTAGCATTTTTAAAATCAACATCAAAAGTTTCATGATATTCTGGTTGTGGTTGTGTAAATGGGTGATGGGCTGGAAGATATCTTCCCTCTTCTTCACTATATTCATATAATGGCCAATTAACAACTCATAAAAAAGAAAATTCATTTGGTTTTTTAAGACCTAAAATGCTACCTAATTGACTTCTAACAATCCCAAGAGCAGAATTTACAACATCTAACTCATCTACAATTAATAATAATGTTCCTGATTCAACATTTTGGTCTTTAAAAATTTTTGCAATTATTTCTTTTTCTATATGTTTAGCAAATGAACCTTCAATTTCATTATTTGAATATGAAATTCACATCAATTCTTTTGCCTTCATATCTTTTGCAAACTTATCAAGCTTTTTAATTTCAGATTTTTCGATTATTTTATCGTAAATTATACCTTTTATAATTTTGTTTTCTGAACTAGCATTTGAGAATAATTTAAAATTGGATGTTTGAAAATAATTTGTAAATTCAATAAGTTCTAAATCAAAACGTAAATCTGGTTTGTCACTACCATATTTATTCATTGCAACATCATAGTCCATTCTTAAAAATGGTGTCTGTATATCAATATTTAAATTCTTTTTAAATACATATTTCAATAAATTTTCAATTAAATCTTGAATATCTTTTTCTTCTATAAAAGACATTTCAATATCTAGTTGAGTAAATTCAGGTTGACGGTCACTTCTTAAATCTTCATCTCTAAAACATCTTGCAACTTGAAAATATCTATCCAATCCTGCTATCATTAATAATTGTTTATAAATTTGAGGAGATTGAGGAAGGGCATAAAATGAACCTTTATGAACACGCGAAGGTACAAGATAATCTCTTGCTCCTTCAGGTGTTGATTTTGTTAATATTGGCGTTTCAACTTCAACAAAATCATTATCAATCATAAAGTTTCTAATTGAATTAATAACTTTACTTCTAAAAATTAAATTATTTTGCATATTAGGACGTCTTAAATCTAAATAACGATATTTCATCCTAACGTCCTCTAATGCATCTGTTTCATTATCAATAATTAGAGGTGGAGTCATTGCAATACTATCTACCTTGATATTTACTAACTCTAATTCAATATCCCCATTTTTTATTTCTAAATTAGGATTAGATCTTTTTACAACTTTACCAACAATTTCAACAACTGACTCTCTTGGTAAACCCTTTACTAATTCGTAATTTTCATTACTATCATTTAATACAATTTGAACTAATCCACTTCTATCAGATATATCTAGGAAAATTAATTTTCCTAGTTTTCTATTTTTTTTAATTCATCCTTTTATTAACACTTCTTTTTCTAAATGTTCATGAGAAATGTTTCCACAATAAATTCTTTCCATAATTATCCTTATTTAATGAAATATTTTTTTAACCATGAAATCTTAATTAATTCACGTTTTTTAGTTGCTAATTCTTCAACAGATATTAATTGTGATTTAATATTTTCTGCATCAATTCAAATAAAATACTTTGCATTATTTTTAATTGAATTTTTTACATTCTTGTCTTTTTTAAAAACTCCATAATCAATTTTTGTATTGAAACCATAATTTCTTAATGCTGTGGCAATGCTTATGCCAATATTAGTTACTTCATCATTTTCACAACCAATATAAATGTCTAGTTGATTTTCAATTTGAAAATCATATTTTTTTTCATTTAATATAATTAATAATCTTTCAATTCCAATTGCAAAGCCAATACCTTCATAATCTGGTCCGCCGGTTTCTTTAATTAAATTTGAATATCTACCACCACCAATAATAGTTGACTTACCTAATAAATTTTCATCATTAGATTGGAATTCAAAGACTAATCCAGTATAATAATCTAAGCCTCTAACTAAATTAGAATCAATTTCATATTTGATACCTAATAAATCAAGTGTCTTACAAATTTTTTGAAAATACTCTTTATTTTCATTAGATAAAAAATTTTCTAATTTTGGAGCATTTTTAACAAAATCCTTTTTACCATCAATTTTGTCATCTAATATTCTCAATGGATTTTTTAATAATCTATTTTTGGAATCTTCAGTTAATTGATCCTCATAATTTTTAAAATATTGTATAAGTGCATCTATTCATTTTTTTCTTTGTTCAAACGATCCTAAATTATTAATTTTTAAAACAACGTCTTTTTCTAAGTCAAAAATTGATAGAATGTTATTTGCAAAAATTAATATTTCAACATCATAACGTCAATCACACGCATTTAGATATTCAACACCAAATTGATGAAATTCACGAAGTCTTCCATTTTGTGGTCTTTCATATCTAAATAAATTAAAAATATAAAAAAGTTTTGTTACATCATTATTATTTGCAAACATTTTGTTTTCAACATATGATCTAACAACTCCAGCAGTCCCTTCTGGACGTAATGACATGTTTCTATTTCCTTTATCTACAAAATTATAAAGTTCCTTTGTAACAATATCGCTTGTTTCTCCCGCTGACTTTAAAAATAAATCTAATTGTTCAAAAGTTGGAGTAATAATTTCCTTAATATTATATAAATTTGAAATTGTTCTTAATATTTGACAAACACGATTAAACTGTTCAATATCTCTTCCAATTCAATCTTGTGTTCCACGTGGTTTTTGAAAAATCATTCTAAACTCCTTTAAATAAATTTATAAATAATGGATTTGCATTATTAGGCTTAGATGTAAATTCAGGATTTGAATATGTCGCAATTATATTTGAAGCATTTTTAGGACTAATAAAATTAATATTGTTATTAATATCAGTTCCTAATATATCAATATAATTTGAAATTAGGCTTATATACTTATTATTAAATTGGTTTCAATGATAATGACGTTCATATGGTGCATCAATATTATAAATTGAACTTAATTTTTGACTTATATTATGAATATCAACCCTACCAATTATCATCTTTTTTTGTTTTATGAATAAATAAGTGCTATCAACATCAACTTTATTTTTTTCAACTAATGTTAATATTAAATCTTCAAATGCAGTTGAATATAATAATGAATTAATATTATTATCAATTAAATATGAAATAATTTTAATATTTAGTTTTCTAGTTTCATCTGAGTCGCTCGGACACAATACACATCCATCATAATCTTTTAAAGATATTAAATCAAATCCTCTAATAGATTTAATATCAAGTGTTAAATCAATATTTAATTGATATGCAGCCAATTTAATTGAAGTAATAACTGAATAATATGCATCATGTAATTCAGCATATTCACCAAGTAATAAAATTTTAGATTTTTTATTAGTTTTAGAAATATTTTTAATTTTATCTGTAAAACTAATTCATTCATTAAAATTATCATTAAATTTCTTAACTTTAAAATGTTTAAAAATTTGATTGTGAATTTTTTGGTCATACAAAACATTTGGTAAAAAATAAATTGATTCTAAATCAGGGTTTATAAAAATTTTAGATTTATCCATACTACATAGTCATGAAATTTTATTAATAGTATTTTCATCAACTTGAACTGATGATCTAAGCACTAGCATATCAGGAGTTATACCAAAAGATTTTAAAGTTTTAACTGAATGTTGTGCAGGTTTAGTTTTAAGTTCACCAAATACAGATTTTAATGAAATAAGCGGAATACAATGAATATACATTACATTTTGTTTTCCATATTCTAATCCAAATTGGTTAATAGCTTCAATAAATGAAAGTGACTCTAAATCACCAACGGTTCCACCAATTTCAACAATTGCAAAATCTGCTTTATTAGTTTTTGCTAATAAATGTAGCTTAGAAATTATTTGATTAGTAATATGTGGAACAACTTGGACAGTTTTACCATTATATTTTCCATCTCTTTCCATTTGTAAAACTTCTTGATAAATTCTTCCAGATGTTATTGTTGAGTATTTATTTAAATTATGATCTGTGAAACGTTCATAGTTACCTAAATCTAAATCTGCTTTTGCACCATCATTTGTTATAAAAACTTCACCATGTTGATATGGAGATATATTTTCAGGATCTACATTTAAATATGGATCAAGTTTTTGCATTGCAACAACAAATCCCATTTGTTTTAAAATTCTACCTATACTTGAGGCTGTTATTCCTTTTCCTAATGATGAATATACACCACCAATTACAAAAATAAATTTAGTTTTTTTCATGATAACTACCTTTTATATACTAATTATATTAAAAATTTAATATAAATAAAAAAATAGGGATACTAATATCCGTATTTTTTCAATTCATTTAAAATAATTTTTCCTTGTTCTTCGGTTGATAAATTTGCATCAACTACAATATAATCAATTCCATATTTGCAACATACATCTACAAGAAATTGTTTATATATTAAATGTAAATGCTTAAAATAATCCTTGTTCTTTTCAAAATTATCAGTTTCAACTTTTCTATTTCTCTTAAATAATCTTTCTTGAAAAGTATCCCAATTAGCATCTAAAATTACATATAATTTTGGTATACCTATTATATAATTAATTTCATTGCAAATCCCTTCTCATAAATTATTATAAAAGTTAAAAACAGAAGGGTTATTAATGTTTTCTTTTGCAAATAACCAGTCCTCAAATATACTTCTATCAAAAATAGTTAAAGATTCATTATTTGCATTTTTTTTATAATTTTCAAATCTATTTAAAATAAAATAATGTTGAAATAATGAACCATATAATTTATCATTATTTCTTTCATACATTTTTTCTAATAAATATGACATTAGCTTATCATCTTCATGTAATTCAAAAACAACTTTTGATGGCTTAATAATCTCATTTAAATGTTTAGATAGTGTTGTTTTTCCTAATGCGATCATTCCGCCAACTACAATATTGTTAGCTAATTTTAAAGGTTTATTTTGTGGAATATATTTATTATTCTCCATAATATTCTCCATCATCAATATTTTCTTCTAAATTATTAATTATTGGTGCTGTATTTTGTTTTTTAATAAAATAATCTTTATTATTTGATAATTTTTCTAAATTATCAAAATTTTGGAAATCAATTACAAAAATTGGATTCTTTTTAATTCATCTTCAAATCATTGGTTTTGCTATTCCAATAACAATTTCCTCTAAATTTTTAAAATCAAAATTTTCATTATTAAGTTCTTTAGAAATTTCATGTTTTAATGTTGAAGTTATTTTATGAACTAAACTAGAAAAATCTTTAGCATAAAAACTTCCTCTTGTAAGCAATGTAACATTAATAATTGATTTTTGTTTTTGAGAATATACTATTAATATTCTTACAATTCCATCTGATGATAATGTATTTCTTTCTTGAAGTAAATCATAACTATTCTCATTAATATCATGACCATTAATAAACATTGGAGTTGCATTATAATGAATATCTGTTAATGTTACTTCATGATCTAACAATTGAACAACATCACCATTTTTTGCAATAATTATGTTTTCTGGGGCATAACCTAAATCCATAGTATTTTTCTTTAATGTCTTTAACATTTTGTATTCACCATGAATCGGCATAACATATTTTGCACCAATTGATTGGATCATTAGTTGTTGTTCGCTTCTTGTTGCATGGCCTGAAGCATGTATTTTCTTTTCTGGAGAATTTTCAATAACAGTAACACCTAATTTATATAGGTTATTTGTCATTTGTTCCACTGCAGCAAAGTTTCCAGGAATTGGATTAGAAGATAAAATTATAGTATCAGTTGGTTTTAATGAAATTTTAGAGTGTTTTTGAGAAGCCATAACATTTAATGCAGCATTTTCTTCACCTTGACTTCCTGTTAAAATCACTAAAACTTCATTATCCGGATAATTAACAATATCTTTAGCTTGAATAAAATCTAAATCACTAGCTTTTAAATATCCTAATCTTCTACTTATTTTTACATTTGCTTCCATTGACTTACCTAAAATCGCAACTTTTCTATTAAGATTAATACCCATTGCAATTATTGATTCAATTCTAGATAAGTTACTAGCAAAAGTAGAAACAAATACTCTACCTTTTGCCTCTTTAATATAATCCTCAATATTTTTAATAATATATTTCTCAGACTCACTAAAACCTGGAACTTCTGATGATGTTGATTCACACAATAATAAATCAATACCTCTAGATGCTATTTGCATTAATTTAAATAAATTTGTTTGGTCACTTGAAGTTGCAAAATCAAATCTAAAATCTCCAGTTTCAACTATATTGCCATTTGGAGTTTTAAATGCAACCGCAAAAGAGTCAGGGATACTATGACACACTCTAAAAAAATCTACTTCTATTTCACCAAATTTAAATTCATCATCATCTAAATATGGTATTATTTCAGGTTTAAAAATATTTTTGTGCTCATTTAATTTTTTCTCAATTAATTTTGTTGAAAGAACAGGGGCAATAATTTTTGGAATTTTTACCTTTTTTAGAATATGAACAATTCCACCAATGTGATCTTCATGTCCATGAGTAATTATTAATGCTTTTATTTTGTCTTGTTTTTCAACTAATACAGAATAATTAGCAATTAAACCATCAAATCCTAATAATAAATCATTTGCAAATTTAATTCCAGCATCAACCAGAACTAAATCATTTCCATGTTCTACTACATATGTATTTTTACCAATTTCTTCTAACCCGCCCAATGCATAAATATATGTAGGCGTCTTGTTGTGTTTATTTTTATTATTTTCCATAGAATTTACCTTTTTTAATTAATATATTTTATTTTAAGAATTTCGCTTGCGATTTATATATATTATAATATTTTTTATATTAAATTTTTATTATTTTTAACAATTTAATGATAGTAAAATTATTAATTTTATATGTTATAATATTTTATGCAATGTGCCAAAGACAGTAACAGGTTTTTGCCTTAATAAGTTACCGAGGTCTCATACGCATGTTGTATAAATTTAGAATAGGTGGTGCTTTTATAATGGGAATACAAGCTATTAAAGCAAAAGAAGCACAAGTTCAAAATATAAAAGAAGACTTAGAAAAAGCATCTTCATTTATTATCTTTGAATATAGTGGTTTGAGTGCTAAAGACATCACAGCTTTAAGAAGTGAATTACATAAAAATAATGGGAAAATGTATGTTTTAAAAAACAATATATTAAAACGTGCATTATCTAATGCAAACATTGAAGGATTTGATTATTGTTTAACAGGACCTAATGCTATTGCAATTTCTTTTGGAGACGAAATTGCTCCATTTAAATCAGTTAATAATGTTGCAAAAGAATTTAGTGTTGTTAAATTAAAAGCAGGATATATTGAAAATACATTAGCTGATGCTAGCAAAATTCAACAACTTGCTAACATCCCAAGCAGAAATGGATTATACTCAATGTTCTTATCTTGTTTACAATCTCCTATTCGTAATTTAATGTATGCTTTTAAAGCAGTGAGTGAAAAAAAATAATATTAAAAGGAAGTTAGAAAATGGCTAAAGTTACTAAAGAACAAATTATTGAAACATTAAAAGAAATGTCAATGTTAGAAATAAATGACTTAATTAAAGATATTGAAACTGAATTTGGTGTATCTGCAGCTGCTCCAGTTGCTGTAGCTGCTGCTGGTGCTGGTGCAGCTGATGCTCCAACTGAAGTTAACTTAGTATTAGTTGATGGTGGAAGCAATAAAGTTGCTGTTATTAAATTAATTCGTGAAATTACTGGTCAAGGATTAATGGAAGCTAAAGCAATGTCAGAAAAAGCTGGAAGCGTAATTAAAGAAGGATTAAAGACTGAAGAAGCTAATGAATTAAAGAAAAAATTCGAAGAAGCTGGCGCTAAGGTTGAATTAAAATAATTAATAGATATAAATAAAATTCCATATTATTGGAATTTTTTAATATATTTATAAAAGAAAATGATATGGAATAATCATATATGGAATTTAATATAAAAAATATTTTAAATATTGAAGATAATACTTCAGCAAATAATATTATTTCAAAATATTTGGATCGTGTAGAAGAAAATGTTGTTATTTTAGTAAATGAAATTACAAATTATAATGTTTCAAAAAAATATTTCATTTTACCCGAAGCAAATCATATTATTGCAAAAAATATAAAAAGACTTATAATTTGTGGATATTTAATAATGTATGATCTTACAAATAGTCCAGTTGCATTAGTACAAGCGGATTTAATATTAAAAAATGAAAAACTATCTACACCTGATGTTCTTTTTTTCTTGATTTCTATCATGGATGATTTTTTAAAGAAAAAAAATAATTTTTCTTTTGTTGATAAAATCAGTAATATACAAAATGAAATAAAAAAAATATCAACTTTAAATCCAGAATATTTTGATGTAAATCTTAATGATTATAGAGAACTAAAAATAGATAATTCTAAATTAGAAATGATTGAAAAAAATGATTATAAGTAATAGTCAATTAACAAGCATTATTGTTAACATTGTTATTTTTATGGTTATTGCAATTGGTTCAATTGTAATAATTCAAAAAATAAAGTTAGATAATAAAGGATATAAATATTTATTTGTTGTATATACCTTCTTTTGAATGCCTATAATGTTGCTTCGTTCCTATCGAGGGACAATGCAAAATTTGTTGGATCCACAATTTCTATGAATTGTAACATCAGTTTATGGTTTTGTAGGAATATTTATAAGATTATTTGCAGATTTTATTAATTATATTTTTAAGTACCGGAAAGCCTTTTTATATTTTTCTTTAATTGCTCAAATGATATTACTTATTCCAATTATTGTAAACATAAGTACAGTTACAAACATATTAAGTGCTGTATCAATTGGAATTGGTGCAAGTTGTATAGGTACGTATGAATTATTATTTAAAGAACAATATGGAAATGAAAATAAGAAGGCGTTTTTAACAATTTCTATTTTATCAATTCCACCATTACTTGCAAACTTTATAACTGCACCAATTCAATCAATTGTAAAAATTGCAAGTACCATAAATGGACATGTTCAAACAAATAAATTAATTATAATGTGATATATAGGTTTAGCTTTATTAATTATTGCATTTGTAATGTTGATGTTCTATAAAGAAAGAAAACGTGTAACTTATTCATTAGTTAATAAAAAAATTGAAAAATTAAACACATTAAAAATTAAAAATAATAACTCTAACATGTTATTCATAACTTTAGCAATTATTGGATCAATTATTGCTTTTGTAAAATTCTCTAACTCAGGATCAATGGGTACATTACATTTACAAAATTTAGCTTATTATTCTAATAATAGTTGTCAAAGTTATGAAGGATATTTATCGGTTGTATTTAGTATTGCTCAGTTATTAGCTGGCATTATGGTTGGAACATATTTAATTAAAAGTATGAATACAATTTCCATATTTACAATTGGAATTGTTTCATGAATAATATATTGCTTATCTAGTGCATTTATTAGAAATCCAATTGGATATTTTGCAATTCATTTACTAAATGGATTTGGATATGGAATACTTTATAATTTAGTTCTTGCAATTGTGTTATCTATAACAATTAATAATAGAATTATTACTAAAGTTGGTTTATACCAGTCTATATTAGCTATTGGTATTACAGTTTCTGGTTGATTTACAAATTGATTAAAAACTATTCTTCATAGATCTGGAACATTTGATTCATATATGTACACATATATGGTTCAAAATATGATTTTAATTTGTGTTATTGTTGTAATTTATATTTCATTCATATTAGTAACAATAAATAATAATAAAAACTATCCATATAAATTAAAAAACAAAATACATAAAAAAATATATATTTAATAATACAAAAAACCTCCGCACATTATTTAATGAACGGAGGTTTTTATTTTTCATTTATAAATAAAAAAATATTAATTAAATAATTAATTAATATTTTTCTAAATTATCAATAAATGTTTGAATTGTATTTATAACTTCATTTTGATCAGATAATCAATTAATTTCTTGAAGAATTAATACTTCATATCCATTACTCTTTAATAATGAATATTTATCTAAATCTCATACAAATTCTTCATAATTAACATATTTCTTATATTCATTTAACATTAATATAGTTTTAATATTAGAAACATCTTCATTATAAATTGCAATGTCAATTGTGAATGTACCAATATTTAAGTTCATTACACATTTTAATGGAGAATTAGTTTTTTCAAAATATTCAGTTAATTTTTCCATTAATTCTAATTTAAATGATGAATTAGGAACATTATTGTTGATTGTTGGTTTTTCAACAGCATTCATCTTAGCATCATTAATTTTTTCTTCTAAATCGTCTAAGTATCTAACATAATTTAGGAATAATGAATTTTTACCTTGTCATGCAAGATCAGCATTTTTAAAATTTAAACTCTTAAAAATAATGTTTTGATATTTAGCACGAGTAATTGCAACGTTTAAGAAACTACTTGCATCTCTTAATGAAAGCAATCCTAAATCAGTTGTATTAACATCAAATACAACACTAATTAAACAAACATCAGCTTCAGCACCTTGTAAACCAGGAATATAGTTAATACCAATTCTATTTTCCTTCATTAATCTAATAATTTCATCATTTTCGATTGGGTTATCATTAATTAATTTTTTAATATATTCAGCTTGTTCATTAGTGAAAGTAATAATTAAAATATCATTAAATTTCTTTGCTTCTTCACTCTTTAAAAGTTCTTTTAAACGTTTAATTAAAGTTCTTGCTTCAAAATCATTTACATTATCTACACATTTTCCATCTGTTAAAGTATTAATTTCAAACGGAGGAACCTTGTTTTTATTCTTAGAAACATATACTAATTGATTATTATAAAAATTTCAGTTTGAATAATCAATTAATTTATGACTAACAGAACGATAGTGATTCTTTAAGTAAAATGTGTTTCAATATGAAGTTCTAGCACGATCTAATAATGAAATAGATGCATCAAAACTAATTTTGTCAATTTCATTAGATTTTGGTAATTTTTCTTTAATATATTCCCCAACTTCTGGTTGTAATTGTTTTGGGTCACCACAAATTACAGCTTTTTTAGCTCTATATAAAATAGAGTAAGTTTTTTCAAGAACAATTTGAGAAGCTTCATCAAAAATTACATAATCAAAAACTTCTTTTTCAAATGGAATATACTGAGCAATTAGATCAGGTTTTAAGAATCAAACAGGGAAAATAACTTTTAATTGATCATAATATTTTAAAATAAATTCATCAATTTCAGGTAAGTTAGTTGTATTATATGCTAACTTAGCCATTTCAAGTAAATTTTTCTTAAATTCTTCATTTTGCTTTAAGATTTTGTCTCTTAAATAATCAACAAAAATTTCATACATAACACTATTTAATCTTGCAACACAGTCAGTGTTACTTCTAATGTAATCTTTAACTACATTATTAAGATTTAAATCAGCTAAGAATTTGTTAGCATAAAGAATTTCTGATTGATAATCATTTTCAATTCTTAAGAAAATACCAATTTCATTTAATTTTGTTTTATAGAATGAATTAATAATTTCAGTATTAAAATATTCAACCTTTTTGTTAAATAAATCAAAGAATTGTTCTGATAAATAATTCTTATTAACTAAAAATCATGTGTTGATAGGAGTAAAAATTTCTTTACCGTTTTGAACCTTACAAAGTTCAATTAAACTACTTCCACTAAATGTTGAAATTTTAATTTGGTTAAACATTAATATACAATTGTAAATAATTTTGTATTCTTTAACCTTTTGTTCATTATTTGGATACTTAACAGTTGGTTTTTTATTAACATTAAGACTGTTTTGTTCAAAATAATTATAAATACCATATATTTTATCTTCATCAGATAACTTACTCATTTTTTCAATGAACATTGGGTGACTTGAAGCATTATCAACTAATCATTGAAGTGCATTATTAACTTTTTTAACAGTTTTTGCTTTATCACCAGCAGTTGCAGAAAATGCACGATTTAATGAATCATTAATTTCACACATAATTTTGTATGTTTTGAATAATTCAACTGGTTCTTCTCTTAATGATTCAATAAAATTTGAATTTGAAGATAATCATGTATTTTCTAAGAATGTTTCTAATAATTTAACATTTTTAGAAATTTTTTCATATGAAATAGAATTAACGTTTTTAATACCACAATCATTTACTAAGTATGTTGTAAAATCATTTCTAACATTAATTAAATTAACAACTTCATCTTTAGAAATATTTCATAATTGAATATAGTTGTCATATTCTGAAATCTTTATAATAAAATCGATTTCATTTTGAATTCTTGGATACAATGATGAGAAACGATTATACATTTCTAAAATTTCAGAAGAACGATCATTAATAAATTTATTAATATTTGTTTTTGCAATTACATATGATTTGTAATCATTGTCTCTACTATCTCTTGCATTGCAAAACTTAATATAGTCTCTAATTAAATTTGAAAAATCCTTATTTAACAAATAATAATCTGATGCTCTTTCGTTTTCGCTTATAAATTTATAAATATCATTAACTTTTTTTCCTAAACTTGATTTTGAAGCAGGTGCAACAATATTTCCTAATTTATCAAATAAATTTGAAATTTGTTTAAAGAAAGAATATTTATCACCATATTCATTGTCAATTTTTAATGTAAAGTCCTTTAATTCATTAAGTCTTGTATAAACTACATTCATTGCATCTTGTTTTTCACAAGTCATCATAACTGTTACATTTTTGATCATTAGGTTTGCAACAATGTTTGAAATAATTTCAGACTTACCAGTTCCTGGAGGACCATAAATTAATGTGTTTTCATTAATGGCACTACGAATTGCGAACTTTTGAAAAATATTTAATGGCTTGTTAATTTGAATTAATGGTTCACCATTAATTTCTTGATTTTTGTAGTAACTAATATCATTTGTTAAAGGTGTGTTTAAAATTGTAACATCACTAGGTTTAATAGTTTCATCTTCTAATATTAACTTACTTTTTTCTAAGTTATAAGAAATAAAAGTATAGCTTGGAATAAATTTTAATGTACTTTTATTTTTACTAAAAGCATTTAAATATGAAACTAAAGAAGTTTCTTCAACTACTGGAACATTATAATTAATAATTTCAGATAAATAACTTAAGAACTCATCAACATTTGCAAAACTATCTTTAAAATCAACAACATAGTTATTAGCAAAATCTAAAATATATAAAATTGCCTTATAGTTAATAACAGTGTTTTCTTCTAAATTTAGTTGAATTGTTAGAAAATCTTTATTAACATTGACTTTTCTATTAAAAATGAAGGCATTAATTGGGTGTGTTGGATTAACCATCCCTGAAACTAATCCATATGATAAATACAATTGTTCTTCACTATTTCATAAATCTGTACTTAATCATTTTTTTAATACATTTGGATATACCAATAATAAATTATCAACAAAATTATTAAAAATATTATTTTTGTTAATTAAGAAGTTATTTTTATCATTATATTCAATTCCAAATTCATTAAGTTCTTGAAATAAATTTGGATTAGAATTTTTAATTTCCTTAATTAAAGAATTATATGCTTCAATTGATTCAGCATTTTCAAGATCTTTAATTCTTTCTTCAAAATCTTTATAAACATTAATATTAAGAGTTGTTACTCCATTGTTAAAGAAATTATTTGTTAGAGATTCAGTATCTATAAAGTTATTAATATCGACAATTTCTGGATTATCAACAATATTAACAGTTTCCTTACTATATGTTATAAGATTAAGTTCTTTAATATTTTCCATATTGTCTCCTTAAAAACATTATTTATATTATTTTTCTAAATCAGCTAAAACATTTGAAATTGATCTAACAACTTCATCTGGTTCTCTAATTCATGAAGTTTCTTGAGCTCAGTAAACATTATATCCTTTACTTTCAAGTAATGAGAAGATGTCTAAGTCAGCTAAGAATTCATCTAAAGTAATGTATTTCTTATATTCATTTAACATTAAAACAAGCTTAATGTCTTTAATTGAGTTAGTGTAAATTGCGATATCAACTACATAACTACCAATCTTAATATTTTTTACACATCTATATTGAGAATTATTCTTTTCAAAGAAGCTGTTAAGTTTATCACAAAGTTCTTCTTTAAATGCAGATGATATAGTACCACTATGATAAGTTGGAGTATCATCATTAACATTATTTTTAATACTATTTTCTACTTCATCTAAGTATTTTAAATATTTTGATAATGTTGGTGAAATATTTCCTCAAGCTTTATTTGCACGTTCAAAATTAACACTTCTTACAATAATATTTTTATATTTAGCACGTGAAATAGCCACGTTTAAGAAATTATCAGCATTTCTTGAAGCAAATTCATCAAATTGAGTAGTGTTTTCATTATAAACCATACTAATAACTACTAAATCAAATTCTCTACCTTGTAATGAATTAAATTGACTAATTTTTAATTTGTTATCACGAATTAATCTAATAATTTCTTCATTTTCAGATGGGTTATCAAATACTAATTTAGTAATGTAATCAGCTTGTTCTTGTGTAAAACATGCTATTGCTAAATTTGAGAATGATTTTGAAGTTTCAAAATCTTGAATAACTTTTTTGAATTCAAATAATGCTCTTTGTGCTTCAACTAAATTTACACCATTTTCATATGTAGTACTATCTAAAGTAATGATGTCAAATGGATAAATTTTATTTTTGTTTTGAGAAACATAAATTAATTCTTTGTCATAGAAATTAATGTTTGAATAATCAATTAATCTATAATCATTTGAACGGTAATGATTTTTTAAGTCATATGAATTTCAGAATAAAGTTTTTGCACGATCTAATAATGATAATGCATCGTTAAAATTAATGTCTTCAATTTTTGAAGATTTAGAAATGTTATTTACAACAAATTCACTAACATGAGGAGGTGTTTGTTTAGAGTCCCCTGAAATAATTGCTTTTTTAGCTCTATATAAAATAGAGTAAGATTTTTCTAATTCCATTTCGTTAGCTTCATCAATAATTACATTATCAAAAATTTCTTTTTCTAATGGAATATATTCAGGAACTAATTTTGGAAGCATGAATCAAACTGGGAACAATACTTTTAATTGTTCATAGTATTCGTGGATAAAATCATTAACTTCTGGTAATTGTTGGTTATTAGAAGCTAATCTATACATATGGATAACTTTATTTTTAAATTCTTGATCTTTAGAAATAACTTTATTTTTAATAAAGTCAATAAAAATTTGATAGAATGCAGTGTTTAATTTATTAATGTAATCTAAATTATCACGAATATATTCATTAACTGATGTATCAACATCAAAGTTAACAAATTGTGAATTACCAAATAAAACTTCAGCTTGGTAATTATTAAGTACATTTAAATAATTACTAATTTGGTTAAGTTTAAATTTATAGAAAATATTAATAATTTCGTCATCAAAGTAAACAATTTTTTTGTTGAACATATTTACAAATGATTCAGATAATAATTTTTTGTTTAAGTAAAAGAATACATTTAAAGGACTAAGAATTTCTTTATAGTTATCGTTTTTACTGTAGAAAGACTTAATATAGTCAATATTGTTAGCAGATTTTTTGCTCATAAAATAGAATAATCTAACTGCATCTAAAATTGACATATATTTATTAATTTCTTTTGGATCAGTAGGATATTTTTTAGTTATTTTTTTGTTTAAAATTCTGTTGTTGTAGTTTCCTTTAAAATAGTTAACAATACCAATTAAAGCATCATTGTCACCTGTTGAAAGTGAAACTCTTTGTAAGAAATGTTCGTGATTTTGTTTGTTAACGAATAATCATGATAAAACAGTTTTAAATCATTCATCTTGTTTTCCGTCAGTACAACTACGTTTAATGATATCTCTAATTTTAAGTGCATTATTATAGTTTTCCAACAATAAGTTAGGATCTTTATTTAATTCTTCAATAAAATTAGGGTCATTAGATAATCAGTTATCATCTAAAAATCTATTTAATTTTTCATTATTTTGAGTTAACTCAGAGAAGTTAATATGTGTTAATTCTTTGTAACCATAGTTAGCTAGGAACATTAAGAAATCATTATATTTATCACTAATATTTGATAATGTTTCACTGTCTAAATTATATTCATTAACATATACATCATATTCACTAACTTTTGTAATGAAATCTACTTCATTAGATAATCTTGGGTATTTGTGTGCATATTGATTAAATACTTGTCTAATTGAATCGATATTATTGTTAATAAATTTTTGAATGTTGTCTTTAGCAATTAAGTATGCTTTAAAATCATGATTACTGCTATCTCTCTTAGTACAGAAATCTAAATATTCTTTAATATTAGATAAGAATTTATGATTTAAATGATTATAATCTAACGCTCTTTCATTTTCTTTAACAAATTGATCAATGTTAATTGAATTCTTTCTGCTTTGTGGAGCAGCAGTTGAGAAGTTACCTAATTGAGAAATTAATTTAAAAATTTGGTTGAAAAATACAGTTTTATCTTCATAGTTTTCATCAATTTTTAATGCAAAATCACATAAACTATTTAATCTATCATAAACTACATTAATTGAATTTTGATTATCAGCAGTCATTAAAATAGATTCATTTTTAGACATTAAATTTGCAATAATTGTTGATAATAATTCTGATTTACCTGTACCTGTTGGACCAAAAATTAATGTATTTTCATTTACAGCAGATCTTAATGCTAATTTTTGTGTTAAATTTAATGGTTTATTAATTTGAATTAATGGTGCAGAGTTAATTTCTAATTCTTTATAGAATTTAGCATCATTTTTCATTGGTGTATTAAGAACAGTAATGTCACTGTAATTAATTTTTTCAATTTCAGCATCTAATTTAGATTTTTCTAAATCATATCTTACAAAGTTGTAAATTTCATAAAACTTAATTGGTAAGTTTTTATTATTATTTTGGATAAGTAATTGTGATAAAGATTCAATTGTTAACACTTCAATTGGATAATTAAATAATTCAGTTAAATATGAAATTAATTCGTCTTTGTTAGAAAATTCAAATTTTGGTTCAATACTATAATTACCAGCGTAGTCAAGCATGTAAAGAATTGCAGGTTCATTAATAACAATTGTATTTGAAATAGTAAATTTAATTGTTAAAAAATCAACAACTCAACTTAATTCACGATTAAAAATAAATGTATTAACAAATTTTTCAGAATTAATATTACCTGAAACTAAACCATATGATAAATTCATTTTTGAAGTATCATTTGAATCAGTTTTGAACATTTTAGGATATACACTTAATAAGTTGTCAATGAATTCCTTATAAATTGAATTCTTATTAACTAAAAATGAGTTTGGATCAGAATATTCACTACCAAAAGTTGGAATATCTTTTAATAATTCATTAGATCTTTTAATTTCTTCAATTAAAGAGTTATATTCATTAATTGATTCAGCATTTTGTAAAGCTTTAATTTTTTCTTCAAATTCAGTATATAAATTTACTTCAAAATTATTGTATGAAGTATTGAAAAAATTTTCAGCAAAAAAATTGTTATCCATACCAAAATCACTTAAATTAAAATAAGTTGAATTTTGATTTAAAATAGTATTTTCATTGTTATATGAAATAAGGTTTAATAGTTTAATATTTTCCATAAATTTTCTCCTTTTTTATTATCAAATACCAGGTATTCCAACAAATAATCCTACCGGAATTGCAACAATTCCAATTATAGAAATCACAGCTGCAGCAATTCAAGTAATTAATAATGCATATGATTTGTTAGTTGTTGATTTGCTATCATATGTATTTCTATATACTTTTAAGTAATCCAAAACATTAAATATTGAAAGAACTAGAAGACATGCAAACATTAATGGTAATGCAATGCCAACTACTTGGAGAACTTTACAAAGTCATAATTCCATATTTAACTCCTTTTTAACTTTATAATACTATTGTATAAAAAATTTTAAATTATTTACACATTGCATATATTATATAAAATATTGCAGAAAAAAGAAAAAAAAAATACAAATAAATAACGAAAATGACCCATTTTATAAAAAATAGAATTTCTCCATAAAATTTTAAATAGGAGTGAGTAAAATGAAACCATTTTCAACAAATAAATATAAAGCTTCAAATTTTGAAATAAAAAGATTATTAATTTTTAAATTTTTATCACGAGTTTTATCTAAATATGGAGAAATTAAAGATAAATCAAAGTTCAAAAATAAAGAAGCATTGTTTTCATACATATCATTAAAATTTAGTATAAGTAGAAGTCAATCTAAACGTTTGATTAAAAAATTTGCAACCATCAATTCGAAAAATGATATTCTAAAATTTATTAAACATCAAAATTCTTTTAATATACCTCACAATAAAACAACTGATTTAATTGTTCAAAAAATTATCAATGATTTCAAAAAATATTATGAAGAATCTAATACTGTTGATAAATTGGGAAATGAGGTATTTATCCCATTTACACTTAAAGATTTTTATTACTCATTTGAATATCAGCAAAGCTACAATTGTATTAGAACCATTTTAATAAAGCATAATTTAGTTTGACATTTTGCTTACAAATCAACCAAAAAGCTTATCAAGCAGAATTTAAAAATCAACAATTCTAACATATGTGAAGATTTTCTTAAAATGGTTAACCAAGCCTTAAAATACAAATTATCACAACATTCAAAACAAATCAAAAAGCAACGTTTATTTGGTGAGGTTGTTGAAATTGATGGCTGTATTCATGATTGAATTCCCAAAATTGGTAAATGTAATATTTTAGCAACTGTTGATTCTTCAACTGGAATGATGTTGTCAGCATCGCTAGATTGACAAGAAATAAATGACAGTTATGCAGAGGCAATTATTAGATTAGTTAATAAATATGGATTACCAAAGCAAATATACGGTGATAAAAGAAAAAGCATTTTCTCTGACGGAATTAATCAAACAAAAATTACTAGACCATTAACTAATTTAGGGGTAATTGTTAAGTGTGAATCTTACCCTGAACATAAACCTAATGTTGAAGGAAATTGAAAATTACTCCAACAAATATTACCTAATTATTTACATCGAAATAACATTAGTACATTTTCAGAATTTAAATATTTTGTAGAAAACAAATTATGTGATTGATTTAATGCAAGATTTAACAGGAAAATAGATACTATAGATGTTTTTAAAAAAGTTAATCCAGATTCATTTAAAAATAATTTCTGTGTAGCTGAAACTAGAAAAGTTAGAGTTGGAAATTATATTGAAATTAGAAATGGTTATTATGCTCCATTTAATGACAAAAACCAAAGAATTGTTATGAAGGAAAATGGTTATATTAATGTTTATGAAAATTTATTACCAAATGAAAGCAAAGATTTGTTTGTTAAAAGAGGAAGTCAAAAATATTATTTAAAACCAATTGATATATTAATGGACACAATTAATTGGGATTGACTTAAAATTGGCTCACCATTAAATGATCAAGATGAACTTATCATTAATTTAAAAGACGAAATATGCACACTTAAAGAAGAAAATGAAAGATTGAAATTAATTTGTTATGAAAGTGGAATTCAAAGTTAATTCTCCTAATTTTAATCTATAAATTTCTTATTTTTGCTTATTTTATTGAAAAAAATTTATAATTTTATAGAATTAAAAATAATTTCTGTGTAGCTGAAACTAGAAAAGTTAGAGT
>JAHLFM010000023.1 GCA_018883815.1 Candidatus Ureaplasma intestinipullorum | reverse complement strand
TATTAGTTAAATCTACTTTTTGAATATTAATATTAAAGTCTTGTTCAATTAATTCAATATTTGTTTTTTCAGAATCGAATTCAATTGGTAAATAATATGCATAAATTTTATAGTCTGAAAAATATTTAGTTAATATTTTTAGACTTAAACAACTGTCAATTCCACCAGAAACTCCAATAATGAAAGTTTTTCTACTAGTTTGATTAGTAATTTGTTTAATACTATTAATAATAACTTCAATTTTATTCTTCATATTCTAATTCAATACCATAAATTTTAATAACATCACCAATGTTAGCACCAATTTCTCTTAATTCATTAAATAAATTAGTTGATTTCATTTTTTGATTAAATCTTATTAAATTATCTGGAGTGTTAATTGGGATACGATGTGATCAATATTTTAAATATTCACATTTTATATCATATGTGTGGTCATTAATTTTAACTATTTCAATACTTTTTGACAATTCTTCATCTTTGTTTTTATGTCTAGTAAATTCTTTGATAATAGTGTTATCTATTACACTTTCTTGTGTCAACTTAATTTTTAAATATTCATTGTATATAATTTCTTTAAGTTTTTCAATACCTTCTCCTGTTGTGCAAGAAATTGGAATAATTTCATAATTTGAAAACATTTCTCTTAATTTATTTAATTGATAATTTTCAATTTCTAAATCTAACTTATTAGCAATAATAATTATTTTCTTTTTTATTAAATCTAAATTATATTTTTTAAGTTCATTAAAAATTGTATTTACACTAGCAATAATATCTTCATTGTCATCTAATGATAAACTAACAACATGAAGTAATATTTTGCATCTTTCAATATGTTTTAAAAATTCATGACCAAGGCCGACTCCTTCACTTGCGTCTTCAATCAACCCTGGGATATCTGCAATAATTATTTTCTGATCATTATAATCAAATGAGCCTAAAATAGGAACAAGAGTTGTAAATTGATAATTTGCAATTTTAGGAGTAGCATTTGTAAGTTTAGAAATTAATGTTGACTTTCCTGCATTTGGCAAACCGATTAACCCAACATCTGCAAGTTCTTTTAATTCTAATCTTGCATTAAATGTTTCTCCTAATTCTCCTTTTTCATATAATGTAGGAGCTTTGTTAAAACCAGACTTAAAATGAGCGTTTCCATGACCGCCTAAACCGCCAGATGCAATTAAATATTTTTGATTTTCTAAAGTAATATCTGCAATAATTTTATTTGTATCATCATTAATAACAACAGTTCCAAGTGGAACTTTTACAATTAAATCTTCTGCATTTGCTCCATACATATTTTTTATGCCACCATTTTCACCATTTTTGGCAATTATTTTTTTATAATAGTTTAAAGTTTCTAAAGAAGTTTCATTATGATCTCCAATGAAATAAATGTTGCCACCATTACCGCCATTACCACCAGCAGGTCCGCCTAATGGAACATGTGCTTCCCTTCTTCAAGAAACTATTCCATCACCGCCGTCACCAGCTTTAATTAATAATCTACATTTATCTACAAAGGGCATATTTTTCTCCTATAATACTATCTTATTATAATAAAAAAACCTGCAAAGCAGGCATAATTTTAATAATGGAGCGGGTAATGAGAATCGAACTCACATTAATAGCTTGGAAGGCTATAGTTCTACCATTGAACTATACCCGCATATATGGTGCTGGAAGAGGGACTTGAACCCTCACGTCCTTAACGGACACAGGATTTTAAGTCCTGTGCGTCTACCATTCCGCCACTCCAGCATAATAATATAATAAATAGATTTATTATATTTTTATTTTTTTTAAAATGGTGCCCCATACAAGACTCGAACTTGTGACCCCTTCATTAAAAGTGAAATGCTCTACCACTGAGCTAATGAGGCATTTGTTAAATACATGAAATATTATAACAAACTTTTTTTGCTTTTTCATGGTTTTGCACCATGTTCAAAGGTTTTAACTACATAAACTAAAAAAGCATGTTGGCTGGCCTGGTAGGGATCGAACCTACGCATGGAAGAATCAAAATCTTCTGCCTTACCGCTTGGCTACAGGCCAACAATGGTGGACAGAGTTGGATTCGAACCAACGAAACCGGGGTGGCTGATTTACAGTCAGCTGCGTTTGGCCACTTCGCTATCTGTCCAAATTGTCATGATAAAATCACAACAACAATAATTTTAACAAAAAAAAATAATAATGGAAGATTATTTTATTTTTTTTGAATTTTTTTGATTTGAACCTTATATGGTTTATCAATACCTTTTACTTCAACAATATCATTAACTTTAAGATCAAGAATAGTTCTAGCTAAAGGAGATTCATTAGAGATTTTTCCATTAGCTGGATCTGAACCTTCACTACCAACAATTGTAAAAGTATATTCCTTGTTATCACTAAAATCATAATATGTAACTGTGGTGCCAATTGTTACTTTTTTAGTATCCACTGCAGAAGAATCAATTAATTCATAATTGTCAAGAATATCTTTAATTTTTTGTATTTCTTCTTCAATATGACCTTGTTCATTTTTTGCTGCATCATAATCAGCGTTTTCTGATAAGTCACCTTGTTCTCTAGCGTCTTGAATTTGTTGAATAATTTCAGGACGACGAACATTAATTAAATATTCTAATTTTTCTTTATACTCATTAACATCTTGTAATGTTAAGAATCTTTTTTCATTATTTGCCATAATTACCTCTATTGAAAAATAAACTATATATAATTATACTAAAAATATACAAAAAATTTATTTTTGCACTTTAACTATTGCATGTTTAATAATTTTATTATTGTATTTATATGCTTGACTCACAATAGAAGACACGCAACCAGAAGAAACTTTTTTGTCATCAACAAGTTCAAAAGCTTGCATATATTCCTCATTAAATTTATCTCCAACCTTAACCTCAATTTGATGAATATCTAATTCATTTAAAGAGTTTTGAAACATTGTTGAAAACATTTTAAAACCTTGTAGATAATTATTTACTTCAGGAGAAGAATTACTACTATTAATTATTAAATTCAAACGATCAATAGTATCTAACATTGAAGAAAATTTATCTTCAATGTATTTGTTAATTTTAGAATTAATTTCTTCTTTTGATTTTGCTTCTAATTCAATAATTTTTTTATTTAATAATTCTTGTGCTTCTTTTGATTTTTCATTCACTTTTTGAATATATTCATTATTAATTTTATTCAATTGAACTTGATAGCTATTTACTTCATTTTTTAAATTTTCAATTTTTTTTAACAATTGTTCATTTTCTTTTTTTAAAATCTTAAGTTTAGATTTTGATTCCTTTGAAGTACAACATTCTTCTTGTTCAGAACAGCAGCCATCATTGCAGCATGAACCTTCTTTACATTTTCCTTCTTTATTGCAGCAAGATTCACCTTGTTCACAACAGCAACCATCATTACAGCATGAACCTTCTCCACAACAGCAACCATCATTACAGCAACATTTTCTTTCTTCACAACAGCAACCATCATTACAGCATGAACCTTCTTCACAACAGCAACCGTCATTGCAGCATGAACATTTTCCTTCTTCACAACAACAACCATTATTACAGCAAGATTCATCTTGTTCACAACAGCAATCATTATCGCAACAAGATTCACCACAGCAAACTTCTTCTTCAAAACAACAATTTTTATTTTCTTTTTTATTTTCTTTTTTATTTTTAAACATATTTGCCTCCTAATTTTTAATTTCTTTTAATATTTGATTATTTCATTCGATTGTATCTTTATTGTTTGGATTTTTATTTAAAACTTCTTTTAATTTTTCAATATCTAATTTATCATAACTATTTGGTTTTGCATACATTATAGTAATATATAAATTTCCCTCAGTAGAAGTCGAAAATAATGATTTTTTCTTATCTAAACGAACTCCGTATTTAGGAATTTTTAAAGTTTCACCATTTCTTGTGTTTGCTGGAATATCTATTTCAATTTCTCCTCAAACTGTTGCAATTTTAACTTTACCACCAATCATACAAATTAATGGATCAATAAATTGTTTTAATAATAAATCATTTCCGTTTCTCTCAAAAAAATTACTTGGAGTAACTTGAATTATTAAATATAAATTACCGACTTTATTACCAAACTCGTTACCTTTATTAGAAACTACTAATTGTTCACCATTAGCAATTCCAGCAGGAATATTAATAATTAATGTTACTTCTTCATCTATATATGAACTTCCATGACACTTTGAACATTTATTTTTAATAATTTTACCTTTTCCACTACATTTTGGACAAACTTGTTGTGTTCTCATTGTTCCCAATTGTGTTTGGATTTCATTGATAACAGTCCCATTCCCATTACATGTAGAACACTTTGTAACATCAGATGTTGTTTCTCCACCAGTTCCATTACATTTTGAACAAGTTTTTTTTCTGAGAAATTTAATTTTCTTTTCACACCCTTTAATTGATTCGATAAAAGAAATTGTTAATAATCTTTCAATATTAATATTTTGAGTCTCTTGTCCTCTTCTTGATGATTGGGAATGACCAAATCCACCACCAAATCCACCAAACATTTGTTCAAAAATATCACCTAAATCACCAAAATCACCAAAATTTTGAAAATCAAAACCTTGAGATGAAAATCCGCCATTGAATTGGTTTGAATTAAAACCGAATCTGTCATATTGAGCTCTTTTTTGACTATCTGATAAAACTTCATATGCCTCACTAATTTCTTTAAATTTTGTTTCGGCATCTGGAGATTTGTTTCTATCAGGATGATATTCTTTTGCAAGTTTTCTATATGCTTTTTTTATTTCATCATCTGAAGCATTTTTATCAACACCAAGAACTTCATAGTAATCTCTTTTATTTGCCATCTTTTATACCTCAAAATAAATTATATCATATTTTAGCAATCAATAAATAAGAGTGCTAAAAAATTTTTTTAGATAAAATATATTATATAATATTCTTATATAGATAAAGGGTGAATAATATGAAAAAAGAAATAATTGAAATTTTATCTAAACATTATTTTAGAAATATTGAATTAGGTATATATTATCTTGATTTAGCGAAACAAGCTAATGATTTTGGTATGGTTAATTTATCAAAATACATCATTGATTTATCAAATGATAAAATGGTAACTCACAAAAACATTATTTATAACTATTTTGTTGAATCGAATGTAGATTTTGTGGGAAATATTTCTCCAATTAATTTTACAAAATTTAATAACCCAAAAGAATTAGTGGAAAATATTTGTGAAATTGAAAAAAATATTAAAAATGATATTGATAAAATTGCTGATTTAATGTTTGAAACAAAAGATCATGTTTCATATAATTTTTGACAATGATTTATAAAAGATTTTTTAAAGGATTTTGGAGAAATCTTATATATTAAAGATTTATTTTCAATGTCAAATGATTTGTTATTAATCGATCACATGATTGAAAAAAATTCTAAATAATCCAATTTAATTAAAATTAATTTTTTATATTAAAATAAAAAAATAATGGGAAAACAAAAACTTAATTATTTTTTTATTTTTTTATTTCCACTTAGACCGATAAAAACCTTTCGTTCGGTAGTAATTCTATGTATTCTTGGATTTTTTATTGCATTAGCAATTGCATTAAATGCAATTTCAATTAGAATTCCCGGAATTGGGATGTCAATTTCATTTACATGATTGCCCACTATGATTATTGGTTGATTTTTTGGACCAATAATTGGATTATTTTTAGGTGCATTAATTGATACTTTAAATTGATTGATATTTGGTGGTTTTTGATTTTGATTATATGCAATTCAAGAACCATGTGTTGGTTTTTTTGTTGGAATAATATCCAGTTTTTATCGTTTATATTTTTTTGATAAAAACAAAATCAAAATTACATTAATAATTAATCAATTATTCATGTTTGTCTTCTTAATATTAACTTTGTTCTTTGTTTTTTACTACACATGTAATAAAAATATATTATATGATAAATTGGTTTCAACAGGACAAATCCCAGAAGCAATGAACACAATTTTTCGTTATCTAATATCTGGATTTCTGATTGTTTTTACAATAATAATTGAGACAATTGTTATTATTAACTATAAGAAAATTATTCATAATAAATATAATCAACAAAATAGGCTATCAATTTTCTTGTTTTCTATGATAATTTGTATAACATCAACATTTATCTTTTCATTTATCTTAGGACCAATTTCAGCGATAAAATATTATGAATTTGTCTATAATAAAACTCCACCTAATTTATTAAAGTATGGAGCTATATATTATCTGTTACCAAGAATAATTAAAGAATGTATAAAGACACCAATATATATTAGTTTATTATCAATAATCATTTATAGTATTAATCCAGTTTTTCAAAAGGTTAAATCAATAGCTATCAATACATATGCATATGATAAAAAATAATTAAATAATTACAATTCTTTCTTTTGTCTCTTCATTTCAATCATTAATACTTATTAATGAGTTATCATATTTAAATTTCATTTTTCTTAAATGTGTGAAATATAGAACAATATAAAGAAATAATGAACCAATTCCTGCAATTGCAAGTGGGAAAGATCAAGCATCTAAGAATGGGAATGTTGAACTTGTAGATTGCAATTTAACACCCATAGCAACAACTGATGAAATCACAATAATTTGCATCAAAATTAAGAAACAAGTTTCAAAAGCATTTGAATATCTATGTTTTGAACTTAAATTAGTATTATTTATTAATAAAGCAGTAGAGTATCCAACTGCATATAATGAAATATAAATATATGATTTATTATTCAAAAGCAAATATTCACTCACTCCTGCTCCTGTCATATTATTATTTGATAATATTTCAACTATTGCAACTCTCATACCATGAAGCAATTTTACAGCAAGTTGATTATTTGGATTATTATTACACCATTTTATTAAATTAAGAACAGAATTTAGTGCCTCTGGAGTTAATTTAATTTTTCCAGCATCATACAAATAATTAATTGTATAAACTAAATCAACATCATTTAAATTAATATAATTTCAATCAATTTCTTTATATTGTACATAAAATGCACTTAATGGTTCAATACTAAAATATAATCCAATTGCAATTAAAATTTCTATTATAAAGGCAAAAATAAATAAGAATCAAATATTAATATTAATATGTTTGTTAGTTGTTATGATATTCTTTCTCATACCATAAAACATCATTGCATCACCTAAGCCATAAGCAAAGAATGGAATCAAGTATAAATAGTTATATCAAACGACTCTTGATAATTGATATCCCATAGGTGATGTCATTGTCATAGTTGCACTAATGGCATTCCCTAAAACAATTAAAGCAATTCCTTTAATTATTTGAATACTCAAGATACTTACGGTTTGTTTAAAAATTGATTTAAACAACATTCAAAATGTTGGAAAATGAATTCTTTGAAAAATATCTTTAATATTACCACAAAAGAAAGAAACAGCAACAATAATTATTAATGATATAAATGATCCAATACTTATTGAAAAACCAATCATAAGTGCTGTTAATTCTACACTAGAATAGTTTGGTAATAAGCTTAGAAGAGCACAAAATGATATTATTAAAAAATTAGACCCTATCAATAATGGTAAAGAAATTTTTAATCCTTGTTTAGTGTGTATATTCATTATGATAAAACTCATAATTACATTGATAAAAATATATGGTAATAGACCAAATATGTAATTTTCAGCAACTTTTTGAGAAATAATTGTATTTACATGGTTGTTAGCAAAAAGATTATAAACATATGATGGTACAAAAAATAATGGAACCAAACTAATTGCAACTATAACTATTGTTATAAAAGCATTAAAATAGAGCGTTGAATAATTAGCTTCATTAAATTTAGAACTTGCATAAATTTTTTTAATAACAAACAAAATTGCAATCGATATTACTCAACCAATTTGAACATATCCTAATTGAAAGGCAGTAATATATCCAATACCTAACACATAATATGCTCCATATTGTTTAATACTCGCACTTATTAAACAAATAAAGATTGGCATTAATCCATTTAGTAATCAAAAAACAATAAAAATAACACTTTCTTTTAAAAAGTCACCAAATAACTTTAATGTAAACTTATGGTATTCTAAGTCACGCAAATAATTAAGTCTATTTTCATTATTCATAATAAATAATTTTAATACTAAAATTAAAAAAAATTTATATTTGTTTTAATATAAAGTATAATTTATTTGTATATATGGCGATTATGGTGAAGCTGGTTAACACGCCTGACTGTGACTCAGGTATTTTCACGGGTTCGAGTCCCGTTAGTCGCCCCATTTTAAAAAATAAATATTAGGGCATTCCTAATATTTTTTTATTTTTTATATAAATATTTAAAAAAAAAAATAGGATTAATTCCTATTTTTTATCAATTATACTAACTTTAGTTTTGCATCCAAAAAACTTTGTATATTTTACAACACCATCAGTCAATGCAAATAATGTATGATCTTTTCCTTGTCCAACATTTTTACCTGGATAAATACGGTTTCCTCTTTGACGATAAATAATTTGTCCAGCTTTTGCAAATTGACCATCACCAATTTTTGCACCTAAGTACTTAGGATTAGAGTCACGACCATTCTTAGTAGAACCTACCCCTTTTTTACTAGCAAAAAGTTGTAGATTAGTTAATATTTTTTTATTCATAATTATCCTTTCTTATTAATATCATGATTAAAATTACTTATTGACATATATTTTTTATAATCTCCATGATACATTGCTTGTAATTGGTCATTTAATAAAGAAAGATATTTTAATTCATTATCATTTCCATTAGCAATAACAATTTTAATATAACCTTTTTTAACAGTTATTTTGTCATTATTTTTAAATCAATTTAATGAACCCATAACAATTGCACTAACACCAGCGCAAACTATATCTTTACCTTCAACATCATATTCACTATGACCACTTACTTCAAGACCATTTTTATAAAAATTAATATTTATCATTTTAATTATGCATTAATAGACTTAATAATTAATTTTGTATATGGTTGTCTATGACCTTGTCTTTTGTAATAATGTTTTTTAGATTTAAACTTTATTATTCTAATTTTTTTGTTTCTTCCATGTTTTTCAACAACTGCAACTACTGATGCACCTTTTACATATGGTTGACCAAATTTGTTATCCACCATTAAGATGTTTTCAAATTTAACTTCTTTTCCATCAGCAACATCTAATTTTTCAACATAGATAGTGTCGCCTTGTTGAACTTTATATTGCTTCCCGCCAGTTTCAAAAATGGCAAACATATAAAATCCTCCTAAAATAAAATCGCTTTTATGGTGATAAAATTTAATTTATTCTTAATACCATTTAAATGCGTATCTATGTAGCAATATACATAGTAATTAAATTATATTACATTTTATTCAAAAAATAATATATTTTTATTTACCAAATTTAATGTATAACATCTGAAATAAATAATGTGCTATTTAAGATTTGATGAATGAATTTTATTTAATTCTTTTAATTCAAATTCTTTCATTTTATCTCTCACAAAAAAGTAATATAAATTTGCATTATTTTCTTTAGAACATTTGATAGACTTTTCGCTAATTCTTATAGATATAATCATTTTTAAAATTTTAACTTGAATTAGTTTAAATGATTATTTAAATCATAAGGAATCAAATCTAAATCATGAAATTTATCAATTTCTATGTTTGATTTATAACACTTTCATTTTCATGTTTTAGAAATAAAATTCATTTTCTTATTTCTCTAAAAAGCCTAATATATGTTCACACAAAATAATATTTTTTAATTCATTTTAGGTGTTTTTAGATAAGTATTTAATTACTCATTAATACCTATAAATTTACATAACATATCTATTTTTAATGTTTTTTTGATTAATAATATAATTTTTACATTACTTTTATTTTTTCATATCTATTTTAATAGTTTCTACTAATTCTAATGTTTTTCCAGATTCTAATTCTTTTATATAATTTTCAATAAAAACTCTGATCAATTTTGAAACATTTATTTTTGAAGTTTTAGAAATTTCTTTTAATTTTTTAAAAGTTTTTGATGATATTTTAAAAGTTACAATTTTATCTTGTTCAATCATTTTTATTACCTCCTAAATATAATTTTAGCAAAAATAATAAAAAAGTAATAATAAAAACATAAATATTTTTTAAAATTTAATTATAATATTGTTATAGGAGGTAAAAATGATGTATATCATGATTCTCCGCTGCTTAAGTGTATAAAACATAACTATGGAAAATATTATCTTAATCTTGATATTGATTATCATAATAATCAATAGATAATAAATAAAAATACACTTAAGTAGCAACCCTAGCAACTGCAATTGCTAGGGTTTTTCTTTCATTATATTTAATAACAATAAAAAGCCACTCCTGAAAGAGTGACTAAGTGTATAAAACATAACTACACTTATATAATAACATATTATTTATCTTTTAAATCATTAAATGAACAATAATGATATTTATATTTGGTGTTTTTGATTTTATGATCATTAAATTCAACAATTCTAGCTCTTTCAAATTGAATAGACTATTAATAAGTTATCATTAAAAAGATAATAAATTTATGATTTTAGTTTATTTCATAT
>JAHLFM010000022.1 GCA_018883815.1 Candidatus Ureaplasma intestinipullorum | reverse complement strand
ATTCAGCCTGTAACCGGTAATAAGAGAGCTTTATATAAATTATTAGGAGAATTTAATGAAAATATAAAAGAGGTTATTATCTGAAATAAAGTTACAGGTCAACCTGCTATGGCCAAAAATGTTATGAATAGTGTTTTTGAATATATAATTGTGTTCGCAAAAGATAAAAATGATTCAATAAGTCGCCAATTTAAAGAAAGTAATTTCAATAGAGGAACATTAAATAATGTTTGAAATATTAAGAGAAAAAGAAGTGTTTCTAATGAACATTCAGCAACCTTTCCAGAAGAATTAGTCGAAAATATCATTTTAAATTTTACCAAAAAAAATGAAATAATTTTAGACCCTTTTTCTGGAACAGGGACAACTGGTATATCATGTATAAAAAATAATAGGAGATATATTGGTATTGAATTGTTAGAAAATTATTTTAATACATCAATTAATCGTTTCAAAAATATTATAAATATAACTAGTTAACCTCTATTTTCTCTTTATATAGATATTCTATTTTATCTTTTTTAATTCTAAAACCTGTTCCATGATCATGGGTTTTTCCTTCATTTTTACCACTTTTATATACACCGATTCTAAAATCAACAACAATGTCATCATTTTTTAATAATTCTCAAAATAAATCAATGTCAGCATTTTTATAAATTAACATTTTATTAAATTTAACTAACTTATTTTTCTTATCAATTTCACCTTCTATATAACAACAATTCTTTATTTTATTGAAAAGATCCATAATTTTTTGTGTATTTCAAAAATACTTATTTTCATCAACTATATATTTTGTAATATTATTAATTATTCTAAGATATAATTTTTCATCATCATAATCAAGTTTGAAATTATATCCACCTCTATGAGTATTTCAATTTGAATATTTCACTGTAGAATTAAATATTTTTTTATATGATTTATCATCTATAACGCCATATTTCTCTCTAATTTCTGAATTTGCATTTTTAAAGGAATCTAAACAATATCCGAACAATGAAACTAAAGAAGATGATGACTTAGTGTTTTTTGTTTTAATTTCAAATTCTTCATAATCTGACAATTTTAAATTATTTTCTTTTACACCAATTAAATCCTCAAAAATATTACCAAGAAGACCATCACTATCCCCTTGTTCTCTATCATATTTAATAAATCCTTTTGATTTAAAAATTTTAAATAATAAAATTAATTCTTCTTGTGCATTTTTACATTTATTTAATTTTTCTTTTTCATTTTCAGTAAAATTAAATTTACTGTTTTTTCAAATCTTATTTGATTTATTCATATTACCTCATTTTAACTATTTTATTATACTAAATTTCCAACCAAATTAACTAATTGAGCGATATATATATTTATAAAACAATCTTAAATTAAGATAATTTTTAATATTATTTATGATGTATAAATTATTTGTCAATTATTAAAAGTATTGACAAATATTTTTTTTAACATTTAAATAAATAATTGTGATTAATAACTTATCAATTAAATACTTTTTATTAATACTATTTATTAAATAAGAATACATTTTGAATATAAAATAAACAAATTTTGATAATATCGTCTGGAGATCATTCTTCGATACCAACTGTAATCATATTTGAATTTTCATATTGTGTTTTTACAAATTTATTTTGCTTACTAACAATTAAATTTTTAATTTCATAAAAGTTATTTGTAATTTCTTGAATAGTAATTGCAGTATTACAAAGTACAATTCCAATTTTTTGATTTTCATACATTTTAATACTACTTGCTAGTTTATAAACATTTAATACAAAATCAGAAGTTGGATCATAGATTTCAACATCATATCTCATATCTATAAGTTTGTTCATTAAATCTCTTTGAATATATTTAGAATTTGCATTTGCACAGATAAAAATTTTTGGTCTCATACTATTATTTATGTTTAGATTTATAATTTCAAAATTAATTTGTTTATATTTTTCTAAATTTATGAAATTTATTTTCATATTTAGATTCAATATAATTTATATTATAACTATTTTTTAATTAATTATATAAGTTGTTGATTTATAACTATTTTGAGCTCTTCTAAATAATTTATATATTTTTTTCACTGTTCTTATAATATTGATCAATTTGTTTCTTTTTATATTCAATATATAGTAAATATGTTGAATATATAATACATACAATGAATCCAGTATATAATATTGTACAGAATGCAATATTACTACCACAATTATCAATAATATTTTGTCCTGGATCTAATGGAATATGAGCAAGTTGAATTGTTAATATAATTCCCCAATTAATAATCCGATTGATAGTAGAGAAGATAAAAAGATTTTTAATTTTATTAACATAATTATATATTCCTTTTATTTGTAATAATTTTGTAATTATTTTATAAAAAAATTGGAATAAAAATAGAAAAATAAAGGAAATTATTATTATTAATTAATATCATATGATTCTTTTATAAAATGAAAAATCGAATTAAATTCATCAATATTATTAATTGAAATTTCAATGTTACCATTACCTCAATGACCTTTATTTTTAACATCTTTTATATTATTAAAATCTTTCATATTATCATGATTATAATCAATATTTAAATATATTTTAATTTTGGATTTATTTAATACTAAAGAAGCAAAATTTTTGATAGTTTTAAATGCTTTATAATATTTTAATTCAGATTCTGATACATCTTCAGCAATATTAAGAATTCTAAATGAAATTTCATCAACTAAACCTTTCAATGTTGCATCTAAATTATTATAAATATAACTATATGTTTGATGTTCATAACTATTATATTGATTTGAATTGTTTGAATTATCATGGATAATACGATTCATAGATTCAAATGCAATTAATTCATGATTTTCACCATATATGTAATATTGAATCAATGAAATGTCAACATTCATTTGATTAACTGCACCATTATCATATTTTGTAAAAGTTTCGGCAATGCAAATTCCTCTAGGAACTCATTCTATTTTTTCTTTGACATCTTTGCCAAACTTTTGTAAAACAAGTAATTCAAAATCTGCCTTATGATCTTTTAATCAATCCATATAAAAAAGCGTCTGATTTATAACAGTTTTATTTTCACTTAATTTATATTCAATAACAACTGGTCTATTGGATTCATCTAAACCCAAACTATCAATTCTTCCTTCTCCATTAACATTATCCTTAAATGTGTATTCTGATGCTAAAAATTTTACTCCAAAAATACTTTCCATATTTTGTTCAATAATATTTTGAAGTTGCTTTTCTAGGTTTAAATTATTTGGTTTAATTGTTTTTTTATTTTTTATATCAAATATAATTGGTTTGCTCATATTTATATATTCCTAATCTTCATATCTTAATTTATATTATTTGTTTCTGGATTTAAAATTTCAAAAATAACCTTATTAATATTTTTACCTAAAGAATGAAATTTTTTTTCATATTCTGAAGCGACATTATTGATGTTATAGTTATTTTCTAAATCATCATACAAATTTGTAGTTTTATAAATAATTTTGTAATTATTTGGCCTACTAGTTAATATTTCATCAATTGTTCATTTAAAAAGACCATCATTATCAGTTTTAAATTCTATTTGAGAATTTTTCATCAACAATTCATAATAAATATTTAAAAAATGAGGATGTGTTAATCTTCTTTTAGCATGTCTTTTTTTAGGTCATGGATCACTAAAATTTAAATAAATTTTAGCAATAGAATGACTTGGAAAAATTTTATTCAATAATTCAGCATCCATTGAAAATATTCTTAAATTTTTTATATTATATTTTTTAGTTTTATTAATTGCCTTCACTAAAACTGTATCATATTTTTCAATACCAATATAATTAATATTAGGATTATTAAAAGCATTATTAATAATAAAATCACCTTTACCCATCCCTATTTCAATATATATTGGATTATTGTTATTAAATATTGTCTTTAAATCTATTTTTGGTGAATTTTCATCAAAAAAATAAACAATTTTAGATTCTGATAATTTTTGTTTTGCATTTTTATCATTTCTCAATCTCATATTATCAATCCTTATTAAAAACTTCTTCTAAAGATAAATCTAAATAATCATTTTGTTTAGATACTTCATATAATGCAATTGCGACAGAGTTTGAAATATTAATACATATTATATTTTTAGACATAGGAATTCTAATGCAATTATCTAAATTATTTTTTAAAATTTCCTTATTAATTCCATAATGTTCATTTCCAAAAACTAAATAAATATTTTTATTTGTATCGTATTTTATACTAGAAGGAGTATGTTTTCCATATCTTGTATAATAATAAAAAACATTATTATTACTTGTGTTTTTATTTATAAAATCTTCTCAGTCATCATATTCAAAATAATTAATTTGATCAAAATGATTAGTTGATGATCTTTTTAGCTTACTCTTATCTCAAATAAAACCAAAAGGACGTATTAAGTGTAAGTCTGCATTGAATGCAAGACATGATCTGGCAATATTTCCAACATTTTCAATAATGCTTGGTTCATATAAAACTACATTTAGTTTCATAATTAAAACTCCTCAAGAAATTTTATAATTTTATTAGTTAATTCTGTTGGTGTAGAGGTTCCACTTGTAATCCCAATATTTTTTACACCATCAAGTCATTTTAAATTAATTTCTTCTATAGAATTGATTAAAAATGCATTATTAAATCTTTTTTTAGCAATTTTATACAATTCATTAGAATTGCTTGATTTTTTATAACCAATAACGAAGAAAATATCTACTTTTTTATCAAAATTATATAAGGATAATTGTCTTTGTGTAGTTGCATCACAAATTTCATTATAAATATTAACATTATTAAATTTGGATAATATTTCATCATGAAGATGTTTAATATCAAAGATAGATAATGTGGTTTGATTGTAAACATCAATCGGAGATGTATCTGCAATATTTATATTAAAAATATCATTATAGTTTTCAACGAAATGAATAGATGGATTATTAGAGATAATTGCATTTGTTTCAGGATGATTCTTTTTACCAATAAAAATAATATGATGATTTTTAGAAATCGACTCTTTAATTGCATCATGAGTTTGGTTAACATATTTGCAAGTTGTATTAATAACTTTATATCCTTTATTAATTGCTAAATATATAGTTTTAAAATCTGTCCCATGAGCACTTAAAATAATTATTTCATTATTATTAGCAATTGGTAGATTTTCTACCAATTTATAACGAGAAATATTAGTATCATCTAGTATTACAACTTTATTTTCAAATTCTTTAATCATGTTAGGATTATGGACAAATAGACCTAACATGTATATTTTTTGATTAGGAAATTGAGAAATTGTATCCTTTACAATTTTTAATGCTTCTACAACTCCAGAGCAATATCCACGGGGTGAAACCTTGTAAACATTCATATTATTTTAATTTAGAAATTTGTTCTTTTAAATTACTATATTGTAATTGATATTTTGCTAATTTTTCTTTTTCAATATTGACTTTTTGTTCAGGAGCTTTTTGAATAAAATTAGGATTAAATAATAGATCATGACAACGTTTAATTTCATTTTCTACCATTACTAGTTGGTTTTCTAATTTTTTTAATTCTTCTTTTGAATCAACAAGATTATCTGTATTTACTTTAATGCATAAATTATTAGTAATGATGTCAATGCAATTATTGCTAATATTATCAACTATGGAAATATTATTTGTATTCAAATATTTATTGAATAAATTTATATTATTTGCTATCAAGTCATTGTTGATATAAATATCAATACTCTTTTTATTATTAATATTTTTTTCTTGTCTAAATTTTCTTATTTCAAAAATAATTTCAAAGATAAGTTCTGAAATTTTTGCAATTGATAAATTAATTTCATTAATATTTGGATATTTTTCTTCCATAATTGAATTTAAATGCCCTGGTATATGACTATAAATTTCTTCTGTTACAAAAGGACAAAATGGATGCAATAATATTAAAACTTGTTTTAAAACAAATCCTAGAACTGAAATTGTTTGAATATCATTATTTCTAACATCGATTTTAGTGATTTCAAGATATTTGTTCAAAAAATCATCTCATACAAAATCATATATTTTTTTGAATGCGACAACAAAATTAAAACAGTCCATGTTTTTTTTGACTTCTTTAATTAAATTTGCTAATTTATAAATAATTCAAACATTAAAACCGTCTAGATTGTTAATTTCTAGATTTGTTAAGTTGAAATCAAAGCAATTAGAATTTTCAATACTCAAAATATAACGAGCACCATTTCAAAGC
>JAHLFM010000021.1 GCA_018883815.1 Candidatus Ureaplasma intestinipullorum | reverse complement strand
TATGAGAAGACCAGAATTTTTAGCAGCACTTGATTTCTTGTATGAAAAATTAGAAAAAAATAATGTTGAAATTTCTAAATTATCATTTAAACAAAGATTTTTAATTAATTTAAACTTATTATTCAATTTCTTCAGATTACCTTTTAGCATTGAAGTTTCAACTAAAAATATGAATGAAATTGAAAAAGAAATCTTTAAATTAAAACGTTTATATTATTATAAAAAGAACATTGATGATAAATATGATAAATTGCAAGATAAATATAATGATCTTGATTATGATATTTCTTACTGACAAAATTATCCTAATTTACAAAAAGAGGCTTTTGAAAAAAGAAATATTACCAGAAAGCTAACTAAAGAAGAAATTGAACAAAAAACAAAATATGTAATTAAATTAGTTGGTTTAGAAGGAAAAGAAGATAAGTATCCACATGATTTATCAGGTGGGATGCAACAACGTGTTGCACTAGCAAGATCAATTGTTATTGAAACTGAAATATTATTGCTAGATGAACCATTAGGAGCATTAGATGCAAAAGTTCGTAAGCAACTACAAGATGAAATTAAAAGATTACATAAAGAATTAGGTTTAACTTTTATTCTAGTTACCCATGATCAAGAAGAAGCGCTAATGTTATCTGATAAAATTGTGGTGATGTCTGAAGGAAAAATCGAACAAATTGGTACTCCAAACGAAATATATGACACACCCCAAAACCTTTGAGTTGCAAATTTTATTGGTAGAGCAAATATTTTAAACGGTGTAATGAAGGAAAATGATGTTGTTGAATTTTATGATGTTGTTACAAATGTAAAAACTCAAGAAAATATTCATACAAATGATAAAGTAAAAATTATTATTAGACCTGAAGATATTGATATCGTTAAAAACAAAAAAGGCGTTCTTAATAATGTAGAAATTCTTGATGTTATTTACAAAGGACTTCTATATGATATTAAATGTAAATATAATGAAAATATTATCAATGTTGAAAGTACAGATAATATTGAAATTGGGTCAATTGTTGGTCTTAAATTTGATTTATCTGATATTCATTTAATTAAGGATAAAAACAATGAGTAATGTAGTTCAAAATTCAAAAATAAAAAAAGAAATTTATAAAATTAGGGATACAAAAAGATTTACTAATAAATTTTCTTTTACAAATGGACTATTATTAACATTACCTTACATTGCGTTAACAATATTGCTTGTCATTGTTCCATTAATTGTAATTGTTATTAATGTGTTTATTCCATCAACAGGAAATATTAATGATAATTTTGGAATAATGACAGGTACAATTTGAAATAAAATTGGAAAATCAATTTATGTTTCAATTGTTTCTACTATATTTATTCTTTTAATTTCATTTCCATTCGCATATCTTTTATCATTATCTAAAAATAAGGTTATGAAAACATTAATAATGATTGTTATAACTGCTCCTGTTTGAGTAAATATGTTAGTAAAATTAATTGGAATTAAAACTATCTTTGATGTTATTAATGATGCGCAAAATAGTACATATGGAGATATTTATACCATTTTAGGATTAACTTATTTATACACACCATTTATGATCATACCACTTTATAATAGTTTGGATACTATTCCTAAAAATTTAATAAATGCTTCAAAAGACCTAGGAAGAAATAATTTTCAAACATTTATCTTTGTTGTTATTCCATGATGTAAAACTGCATTAATTTCAGGTGTGGTTTTAGTTTTATTACCATGCTTTACATCTGTTGCAGTTCCTAGTTTTTTAAATAATAATAATGATGGAAGTTTGATAGGTGATGTAATTATTAGTCAAGGAGAAAATGGATTAAGTTCTCCAATAGCATTATCAAGAACTTCTGTTCTTGTGTTAGTTGTAAGTACATTCACATTATTAATTTATGGAAGTATTATATTATCTCCTAAAATTTATAATTTTATAAAATATAAAGTTAAAAATAGAGGTAATAAATAATGACAAGATTTTTAAATTTTCTCAAAAAAACATATATTTTCATTATTTTATTTTTAATTTATGCACCATTAATTATTGTTATATTTTTAAGTTTCACCGATCCTTCAAGTAAAGGGAATATAAATTTGAATTTCTCATTTAATAACGGTGAAAATTGATTAATGTTATTTCAAAATGATGAATTTTTAAATGCACTTTCTAATACTGCAATTATTGTTATTTTTACAGTTCCAATATCAACAATTATTGCTACATTAACATGTTTTGGAATTTGAAATGCTAAAAATGTTTATAAAAATATTACTTTGGGTTCTTCTAAATTAAATATGATTGTTCCCGATATTATTACTGGAATAAGTTTAGCATTGTTGTTTTCATTAACAATTATCCCAATGGGAGTTAACTTAGGATTCACAACAATTATATTAGCACATATTTCTTTTTGTACTCCATATGCAATTTTAATTATTTATCCAAGAATGATGAAAATGAAAAAAAACTTAATTTTGGCATCAATGGATCTAGGATATTCTAAAATTTATACCTTTTTTAAAGTTATTATTCCATTTCTAATGCCAGCAATTATTTCTGCTGCTGCGATTGTTTTTAGTATAAGTTTTGATGATTTTATAATCACGAAATTAGTTGGTGGTAAGATAAGTACAATATCAACTGAAATGTATACAATGGCAAAAGGAATTAAAGCATGAGCCGTTACATTTGGGGCAATAATTGTTCTCTTTATTTTTTTCCTTGCCTTCCTAATTGGAATTAAAAAATATTTAAAAGAACGTAAACATTCAAATGCATTTAAATCAAAGTTTTCTAAAAATATTAATAAAATTTATAAATTATAAATATTTATTACAATATATTTACTATATAATTTAATTGTATGAGTTTACATATTACAAAAATAAAAACAAAAATTCAGTCAGAAATATTTACTAGAACTATCTTTAATCAGTTTAGATATTATATATTTCGCTTAACTGATATTAATTCCAATAAAGGTAGTCTTAATTTTTATTTTTTTACATCTCTAATTTATAATGTTTTTTTTTCATTATTACCAATAATTGCCATTTGTCCAATTATTATTAATTTTGTTTTTTCTCCATCAACAAGCAATATAAATGAATATATTAGTTTTAATAACATAATGTCTAAATTTATGTTTGTTGAATATATTGGATGTATCTTATTAATATTTAATTTTTTAGTTGGACTTTTAGTTTCTGATTATAAATTTCCATTTGTTTATAAAAGAATTAATTCAATTTTTATATACACATTTAAAATTTCAAATTTATACAAAATAATAAGCTGTATAGTTTTAATAGTTTTGTTCAATGTTTATGGGCATTTTGAGAATACAAGATGATTTATAAACTTTAATGTTTTAGGTGCAAATTTTCAATTAGGTAATGACTATAATATCAACCAATATGAATCTTGGAATCCTGGACAATTAATCTTTATTACAATATTTATTGTTAATATAATTTCTATAATTCCCAATGTTGTTTTAGGATTTAAAGAAAAAAAATATATCCAAACTAAAAATAATAGTCTTTGATTGGAATTCAAAAAGAATTGAAGAACATTGTTTTATGCAACAATATTCCTAATATTAATTGTCTTTATTTTTTCATTCATATTATTAAAAATAGAAACTTCTTATTATTCAGATTGAGCATCACAACACCCTGACCAAAACATTACTGATGCTCCAAACTATTCATATAGTCCTAAAAATTATGGTGAAGCAATTTGATATTGTTTAATAACAATTACAACTGTTGGATATGGACAAATTATTCCGCAAGCTCACGCTAGTAGAATCGTTGCAGTGTTCTTAATAATAATTGGTGTCAGCTATTATTCTTTTTATTCAGTTTTCTTTATTAATTTATATTCTAAATTTATTAATAGCAAAAAAACATATAAAAATGATGATATTCAAAACTTTAAAAATGAGCTTATTAAAGATTTGGTTAAATTCAAAGTTATTGAAGAAGATATTTATCATAAACTTAGTACAAAACAAAATATATATTCAGAATCAAGTTTTCAAAATGATAGTTTATTAAAATATCTAAACAAAAATATAATTAATAAAATTTTGTTAAATCAAGAATTTGATTATACATTAAGTGATTGTTTTAATGGACGGCCATCTATAATGGTTTGTTGATCAAAAAAAGATATAGATGAATTTTTGAAAAATAATAAAACATTTAAAATAGATTATAATCCTTTTTTATTAATTAATAGAGTTTCTAAAATTTCAATATATGATTTTGATAGTTCAACACCAATTTTAGAAATTAGTATTAATAAACCTAAAATTATTACAGAAAACAATAAAAAATACATTATATATCGTGTAAACAATATTCAAATGTATCTATCTAAAAATGTTATAAAAATTAATAATTTTAATATTGGAAACTATAAATATATTAACTAGTAATTACTTTTTACTAGTTTTTTTATTTATAGTAATATTTCTTGCTCAATTTAATTTTTTTTCTAAAATTTCATAAATAATAAATTTAACAATATCACTCAAATAAAAAATAAAGTAAGCTCATGCAAACGGTAATTGAGAATGATTTTTTCCGTTAAAAATATCACCAATTATTCATAGTCATAATAATTGTAATAAACCTGAGATTGATTCTACAATTGCAACTTCTAATGTGTGTCCACCACTACAAATAACTCTATTTTTTGTAATAAACCAAATAAACATAGGCATAAATAATGATAATGTTCGTAACGATCATTTAATATTTCTCATGAATATGCTTATTGCAGATGTAATTTCTACATCTGTTAAATTAGGAGATGAAGATATCAAAGATAGTTTATAACCCTTAGCAAGAAAAGTCATTTTTTCTATTCCAAAGCTCAATGAAAACAATATTATTCCCATACAAATTGCTAATAACGTATGAAATCCTAATAATTCCTTTGCATTATTTTTTGCATTTTGAATATTATTCTGACCTAATTCCTTACCAACAAAAACAGCAACATTAGAATTAATAGAATCAAATGTTGTCCAAAATATATTAAAAAACATTCCTGTAATACCTAAAATGTTTGCAGCTGACAAAGAAAATATTGGTAACCCTATTGTACCTGTAGGATAGCCTATATTTCAAATAACAAATCTTATACTAACAGCTACTGATCCTATAGATAATAAAATAAAAGATAATCATCTTGAAAAGAAATGCACAAATATTTCTTTAGAAAGAATATAAAATTTAAATGGGTTTCATAATACATTTCTATCTCTTATAATTTTAAAAATAATTACAAACACAAAAGAAACAATATTTGAAACTATTGTAGAATATGCAAGAAATACTATTCCTTTATTCAAAATATATATAAAAATTGAATTTAATAAGATATTTATTAATAATGATAATACTGAACTTATAAAGGAAACGAATCCATGATGTGTTTCTCTTAATATCATAGATGATGTGTATCATAATGAATTAATTAATCATGATGCTGTTATTAACATTAAATAATTAGAAGCATTATTGATTATTAAAGGATTTATATTATTATCAAATCCAGATATAGCTATAATCATGTTTTTACTAACTATTCATGTAGGAATGGCAAATGATAATGCTATAAAAAAAGAAAATAACATTCTTAAATTAATAATTTCTGAAACATTTTTATAATCTTTTTTACCAAAATATTGAGCAAAAATCGCAGATCCAACAATTGTTGTTAAAGAAATTATTCCAATTAATATTTCTGTTCATGTATTTGCATAAGCTAATGCTTGGTTTCCGCCTTCAATATTTGTTGACATAAAATTATCAACAAATGAGTTTAATGAAAAAATCATTGCTGAAAAAATTATCGGCAATGAATTTAATAAATATTTATTTCACTTGTTTAAACTAGACGGAAAATATGTTTTGAATTTAGTTCAAACCTTCGTCATATTATTTATTTAATAATTTTTCAACTGTTTCTTCAACAATTTCAAAATTCACAGGTTGACCAACATCTTCATTATATCAAGCTAAAGCAATTTTATTGTCCTTGTCAACAACAAACACAGAACGGTATAGTGTCATATATGGATCCATTAAAATACCATAATTTTTACCAAATTCACGAGTTCTATAATCACTTAATGCGACAATATTAATTTGATTAGCACTACATCATCTATCAAATGCAAAAGGTAAATCAACACTTACATTTAATACAATTACATCTTTATTATCTTGATATTTTTGTGCAAATCTTCTAGTTTGTGCATCACAAACACCTGTATCAATTGAAGGAATACAAGAAATAACTTTAATTTTTCCTTTAAAATCATCTAATGTTCTTGTTTCTCCATTTATATCAATTAATGAAAAATTTGGAGCCAATTGACCAGCTTCTAATTTATTACCAATTAATTTAAAATTCACAGCATTAAAATTTGCCATATTTGTTCTCCTTTATATTTTAGAAATATCTTTTTTACTAAATTATATAAAAAAATTCTAACATTAAGTTAGAATTATGAACTGCTAGAAGACATTTAATATGGAGCTTCCGGCCTGCCTACAATATTATTATAGCAAAAAATATTAAGATTTAAATTTATTTATTAAATCTTCATCTGGTTTATCATTATTTTTTGATTCTTTAGTCTTGATAGGTTTTTCATTTTCATTTGCTTTTTTTGTTGTTTCTTCATCATTATATTCAGAATTTGCAAATTTTGAAAGTTTAGATAACATTTGTTCAATTGATGAACCATCCATGTTTGCAAACATATTTTTAAAATTATCACCCATCATACCCATTTGTTCCTTAACATCAGCATATGATTTTAATAAATCAGATAAAAATTGTTCAAAACTAATATCTTCAAGGTTGGGAGCAAGTTTTTTAGCTTCCATAAATCCTTGTTTTAATTCTTCAAAAGTTTTATCATCTAGTTCAATTATAAATTTACGTGACATATATATCTCCTTAATTATTATTTTAAATTATATTTTAAAAGATTCTTGTACTTTATGATTTTTATCAACTTTTTTAACATATGCATTAAAAATTTGATCTATTGTGTAACCCAATGCAAATCCCAATTCAAAAAATTGCTTTAAAAATTGATAATATGTTGAATAATCATAAATGTTCAATTTTGTAAATAAGAATGATAATTCTAAAAATCTTCTTGTTAATTTTAGGTTATCTTCGGCTTTTATAGAGTCATCTAATTCTATTTCAAGAATAGGTTCATCAATTATATCTGTAAATAAGAAACATAAAACGTCAGCGAATTCTTCCAAAACTGCATCATCTGTTCCTCTAACTTTTTTAGATCAATAATTAAAACATCTTGTTTCATTACAAAGTTCCATTAATTCTATTAATATACATAAATGTGATTTAATTCTTGTATCATCAGATGTAAGATTTTGTGTTAATTTTATTTTTTTATTTAATTCAGTTTGAATTTCAAACATTTTTAATAAATTATATTTCATAATATATTAACCCACTTTTTTAAATGTATAATTAAATTATACCAATTAGGAGATATAAATATGAATAATAAAAAATACATTTTAAAAGCAATTGAAAAAGAACATCAATATAAAGAATTTAGTGAAAGTGAACAAATTTATGACATTTTTAACATTGATTTATATCAATATTTTATTGTTTTAGACAATAATTTTGATGGTGATGAGTTGTTTAGAAAATTAAAAAAATTCTTAGCTAATCAATCAAATTCTTTTGAAATTGATTTAGAATCATTTGTAAGTTTAATAAATGATGAAAATTTAGAAAAATTACTATTTAGCTTAATTAATGCAATTGAATATTCTAATAATTTTTATGCATGAACATTAAATCAAAAAAACCTTGAAAAAAAATTGAATCATAAACTTATTAGTATTAATGAATCATTAATAAGCAAAATTGAACAAATATCAAATGTTGCAAAAGCTAGAACATTTGCAAGAGTTTTGCAGGATATGCCTTCAAACTTGATGAATCCATATGAATTTGTAGAAAAAGTTAAAGAAAAATTTAAAGGTAAAAAAGTTAAAATTAAAGTTTTAAATAAAAAAGATTTGATAAAAAATAAAATGAACTTAATTTTATCAGTTGGTCAAGCTTCTACAAATGAATGTGATGAGCCAAGATTAATGTATATTGAGTACATTGGCAACCCTGATTCTAATGAAAAAATTGGATTCATTGGTAAAGGTGTATGTTTTGATTCTGGTGGATTAAATATAAAAACTGGAAATCATATGCGTTGAATGAAATATGATATGTCAGGTGCAGCAATAGTTGCATCAACATTGCTCCCAATTATTGAAAATAACTTAAAAGTTAATGCTGTTGCTATAATGCCGTTGGTTACTAATTTAGTTGGTTCAAAAGGTTTAAGACCAGATGATGTAGTAATTTCATATTTAGGAAAAACTGTTGAAATTGATAATACAGATGCTGAAGGTAGATTAATTCTAGCAGATGCAATCAGTTATGCTTGTAAAGATTTAAAGGTAACTGAAATTTACAATATTGCAACACTTACTGGTGCTATGATATATTGTTTAGGTGAAACTTATACTGGTGTTTGATCAACTAGTGATAAAATTTGAAAAAATATTGAAACTCAGGCTGAATTATCAGGAGAACTAGTTTGAAGATTGCCATTCCATCATGATTTTAAAGATTTATTAAAATCAAAATATGCAGATATTGCTAATTCTGTTAGTGATGCAAGAGGTGGATCAAGTAGAGCTGCAATGTTTTTAAAAGAATTTATAATTGGAAATGTTGAATTTTCACACTTTGATATTGCTGGGACTGGAGATGCAGGAAATTCAGGAACTGGTGTTATGTTAAATACTTTTTATAATATTGCTGCTTCAAAAAATAGCAAATAAGGACATAGGTGACAAAAATGGTTAATAGTCAAATTATTAAGCATAAATTAATATCATCATCATTACTTAAAAATGATCCATCAATTAATACAAAATTATATGATGATAATACAATTGATTTAAAAAAATGATGTTATGATGAAGATATTTTAAAATTTCTATCAGATGAAAATATTAATAAACTTGTTGTTGATATTAAGTATAATCCAAATGAAATTGCTAAAAAATTAAGCGATTCAAAAACAAGCGATGAATTTTTAAAAATTTGTAATGAAGTTGATATTTATATTTCTAAGAATGAAATTAATTCTCTTAATAGTAACTTTGAAAAACACAAAAAAATAGTTTTTGAAAGAATTCATGATGATTTAATTTTAGGAAATAAAAAATTTTTAAAAATAAAGAGAGAAGCTGATAGAAGGTTTAATGATGAATCAGTTTGATATCTATATATTGGAGCGTATTTTTTAACTGGAAAAACTATTGATGGAGATATCATTAGAGCTCCGTTAATGCTTTATAAAGTGTCAATCTCAAATATTAATGGTGAATTAAATATTATTAAAAAAGAAAAAGAAGTAACTATTAATGAAAAACTTAATCTTTTTCTAAAACAAAACTATGATATTGAAATTAAAATTGGCGAACATATAAATGTAAAAGAAATTAATAATATTCTTGAATATTTAAAACCGATAACAAATGACATTAAATTTGATTTTCTAACAAATAATGAAATTTGTGATTTTAGCAATCTGTCAATACCTGAAGACAAATTTATTATAGAACCATCTGTTGTCTATGGTTTATCTGATCCATGTGGTGGAATTGTTTTAATGGATTATGAAAAAATTATTAAATCATGTGCTGATCCATTTGATGAAAGAAGCATTATTTCACATGCAAGTGAATACGAAAATCAAATTATCAATGATGATGATTTAATAATGTTCAATAGACAATTAAATATTTTTCAAAAATATGCTGTAAAATCTGCACTTAATGAAAGTTCGCTAATAATGGGTCCACCAGGAACTGGTAAATCCGAAGTAATTGCAACAATAATAGCTAATATCATTCATAACGATAAAACTATTTTAATGGTATCTGAAAAAAAAGCAGCATTAGATGTTTTAGAAGAAAGATTATTGGCAATTGGTGACATTTGTTTGTTTGCATATAATGTTCATGATGAGCAATATTTCTATAATAAAATTAAAAAAATTCATGATTTAATAAATGAAGATGTTAATGAACTATCAATTCCAAATTGTAGAAATGCATATGAGAAAATTAAAGATACATATAAAGACATGAATTATATTTCTACACTTAATATAAATGATAAAAATATAGAAGATATTGTGTACATTTCTGAAGATAAAAGAAAATTTGATAAAAAAACATTTGATTTTATTTTAGATATAACAAAAATTACTAATGAAAAAAATCTTAATATTATTTATCAGCAATATTATCATTTATTTAAGAAGATTTCTCAATATAAAAATTATTTTCCAAAAATTATCAATAGAGATGAATTATTAGATTTACAAAAACTTGCAAATGAATCAAGACACAAAGATTTAATTTACAAAAACTATTTTGTTAATCATAAAATTCAAAAATTCATTTGAAGTTTTAATAACAACATTAAATTACATTCATTTTCAAATGAAATTTTAGAAAATTTAATAATTTTAGTAGATGATATTATAAACACTAAAATACAGAATATTAATGTTGAATTATTAACATCATTCAATAATTTAAGTCCAAATGATATCAAAAATTTACAAAATGAATTTGATTCATATATTTTAGATACATATATAGAAAAAAATGAATATTTATCTAAACCAATTTTAGATACAATTTTTAACAATTATGTTCTTGCTCAAAAAAGAATTGTAAAAGGTGTAGATGAAATTATTAAAAATAATTACATTAATAAATTAAAGAAATGAATTAAAGATATAGAGTCATCTAATCATGAAAAAACAAAATCTGAATTAAAAGAATTATTTAGAATTTCTGCTTTAAAAGTTCCAATGCCAATTAATCAAACGATTAAGAAATATTATCATATTTTAAGAATAATATTTCCAATTTGAATTTTAAATCCAACACAAACTTCACAAGTAACACCATGTGAACCTGGAATTTTTGATTATGGTATATTTGATGAAGCATCACAAATGTTTTTTGAAAATTCATACCCACTAGTATATAGGGTAAAAAATAGTATTGTTTGTGGTGATGATAAACAACTATCTCCAATTGGTAATTTTGCAACAAAATCATTTGATGATTCATATATTAGTGAAATTGATAATGAATCAAACATAGTATCACTTTTTGAAAAAGCTAGCACTCTTTCTTGGCCAAATTACCAATTAAAAAATCATTATCGTTCTTCAAGCTATGATCTAATTAGTTTCGCAAACAAATATATTTACAATGATGAAATGAAAGTAGTTACTAAAAATAATTTCTTTTCAAAATCAGTGATTACTTATAATGTAAATGGAGTTATGGAGGATAATGTCAACAATATTGAAATAGATAAAGTAATTGACATTATTGTAGATAAATTTAACAATAATGATTATCAATCTTCACTTCTTGTAATTGCTTTTAATAACAAACAAATGCAACTATTAGAATATGAGTTTAATCAAAGAATCGGAAATTTATCCCCAAGAGCTCTTGAAGCTTATAGAAATAAAAATTTAATGTTTGGTTCTATTGAAAACATTCAAGGTTTAGAAGCTGATGATGTAATTATTTCTCTTACATATGCAAAAAATTCAAAAGGAGTTTTGGCTACTGATTTTAAACCAATCAGCGAAGAAGGTGGAATTAGTTGATTAAATGTTGCAATCACAAGAGCAAAAAATGAAATGATCATTGTAAAAAGTATTTTTGCCAACGATTCAATAAATACTTCTAATACAGATTTAAATATATTTATTAAATTTATTGAATGATGTGACAAAATTAATACCAAGCCAACAATTGCAGATGTTATCAAGGTTTATAAAAATAATGATTATAAGAATTTATCATCTGATTTTGAAATAGATGTATGTGAAACTATTAATCAATTAATTTCTCATGAGGAATATAAAATAGTAACCAAACTTGAAATTGGAACTGCAATTCTAGATATTTGTATTGTTAATAAGAAAAATCAAGAAGTAGTTTTAGGAATTATTTGTGATGATTATTCATATAAATCAAACTTAAAAAAGATGATTGAGAACTTAGATTCTCAAAAATTACTAGAAGATCGTGGATATCCAACTTATAGAATTACTTTAATTGAATGAAAAACAAAAAATAATATCGTTCTAAATGAATTAACAAATTTAATTAAAAATTTCAAATAATTAATTTTTAATGTTGAATCATTTTTGATTTACAAACATTTCAATCTCTTCTTTATACGGAGGGATTGATTTTTTTTCACCAATATTTATATATGGGGTTTCAAGGATTTTTGGTATATCAGCAATTCTGTCATTATGAACCACCTTATTTAAAATATCAAAACCAATGTAACCATGACCAATATTTTCATGACGATCTTTATGACTATTAATTGGGTTTTTTGAATCATTAATATGTATTACCTTCAAGTAATTTAAACCAATTTTTTGATCAAATTCATCTAATATTAAATCAAAGTTACTTAAATCATAACCAGCATCATTTAAATGACATGTATCAAAACATACTCCTATATTCTTTTTTGATTTAATGTTATCAATTATTGTTTTTATTTCTTCAAATGTTTTACCAACTTCTGTACCCTTTCCAGCCATTGTTTCAATACAAATTATTATATCAGTTGGATAATTATCAAAAACATAATTTAAACCTTCATATACTAATTCTAAAGCATGATTTACTGGATTACTAAGCGCGCAACCAGGATGTAAAACAATTAAATTTAAACCTAATTTTTCACATCTTTTTATTTCTTCAATTAGAAAATTAATTCCTAATAATCTTGTTTCGTTTTTATCAGAACACAAATTAATGATATATGGAGCATGAACAACAATTTTACTTAGCTCCATATTGTGTTCCTTAATTTTTAAAATTGCATCATTAATTTTAAACATGTCAGTTGACTTACGAATTGTGTTTTGTGGAGCGCCTGTATAAATCATAAATGTATTTGCATTATATGATATCGCTTCATTTACACTACCTAAATAATAATCTGGAGCTGTTAAACTTACATGTGAACCTATTAATAACTTTTTATTCATATTTATCCTTAAAAAATAAAAATTATGGAATTAATATATTTTATTTTATATTAATATATTTTTGTGATTATTATGAAATTAAAAATAGGAATGGTTGTTGAAAGTTCATTCAATAATATTAAATTATTAATTAATGATGAATTATTAACATATAAATATAATAAAATTTTCGAAATAGGAACATATGTTGTAGTTTATGAAGAGAAATGCCAATTATCAATATGAAATATTGAAGAAATTATCTAAATTTAATTTTTTTATATAAAATATAAATAATTTATATTTACAAAAGGATTGTTTATGAAATTTTTAAAAAAAATAGGTTGAGTTTTAAGTTGGCCATTTGTTACAATAATTTGTTTAATTCATTTTAATAGTTGTTGTACATCTGGAAAGAGATATTTAAAAGATCCAACATGTGCAACAGTGGATGAACGTTATGAAAAAATTAAAAAATTTATTAAGATATTTTTATATTGAAAAAATATTAAGGTTGAAATTATTGGAAAAGATAAAATAGATAATAAAGTTATGTTATTTGTTGCTAATCATAAATCCAATGTTGACCCAATTGCACTTTTAAAAATAGCATTAGATCAAAATATTCCATTTTTAACTTATGTAGCTAAAAAGGAATTAGAAGGTACAAAATTAGGTAAAATCGCTTCTTTAATTGATGTTGTGTATATTGATAGAAATAATTTACGTGAAATTATTAAAACAATTAATAATCAAGTTGATTTAATCATTAAAGATAAACGTTCTGTTTGTATTTTCCCAGAAGGTACAAGAATTTTTGATAACGAAAAATTTGGTGAATTTAAACCTGGTTCATTAGAAGCTGCATATCAAACATATGCATCAATTCAGCCAGTTGTTATTTATAATTCTTCAGGACTATTAGATAAAAATGTTTCGCATTCAAAAAATAGAACAGTTTATGTGAGTTTTTTAAATCCATATAATGCTCAAAGTTATATAAATGTTGATAAAGTTAATTTTGCTAAAACACTTGAAAATGAAATGTTTAAAGAATATATGAAAATAAAAGAAAAGGTCGATAAAGATGGAAATAAATAACTCATTTTATGATTATGATAATGAAAAAAGCTCATTAGATGTAATTTTAGATTTAATTCAAAAAAAAAAGAAAAATATTTCTGACATTAATATCCTTGAAATCACTTCTCAATTTTTGGAATACGTTGAATTAAATAAAGATTTAGTTTCATTAGACATTTATAGTGATTATGCAAAAATGTCTGCATATTTAATTGAATTAAAAACTCGTAGTCTTTTGCCTAACTTTGAAGATTCTGGTTCTAAAAATAAAAAATCTATTGAAGAAGAAAGAGAAAATTTTATTAAAAGATTACTTGAACATCAAATGTATAAAAATGCAATTCCGATGCTTGAAACTTTTAAAACTAATCGTGAATTATATTTTGATAAAGAACCCGAAGATTGAGATGAATATTTACCAAATTCTGTACCATATGAAAAATTACCAAAAAGAATAGATGTAAATAAATTAAAAGAAGCATTTGAAAGTATTTTAGATAGAAGCTATATTAAACAACAACTTCAAAAACCTGTTGATTTACACTTAAGTAACAACGAATATTCTCTTGAAGAAGTTATTTATGATTTAATTATCTTTTTAACAAAACATACTGATGGAACATTCTTATTTGATTTCTTTAACAATCTTGATGATTCAAAAAAAAATATTGATTATTTTTGTATGTTATTTTTTGTAATGTTATCTTTAATTCATCAAGACAATATAATTTTTGAAGAAATTAACAATTCAATTCATATTAAACTAAACAATAAAAAATTTGAAAAAGGTAATTTATCAACCGAATTTATTGAATCAATTAAGAGAGAAATTGAAGGAGAATATTAAAATGAGTAATAACTACAAAGAATTAAACAATAAAATAAATGAAATTATTAATTCCGAAAATAAAACAGATCTTGAATCATTATCTGCAAATATTGATGAAATTAAAAATGTTGACAATGATTTGTTAAATTCTGTCAAACAAATGGTTGGAAAAACTACAAAAGAACAAGATGAAGAAGAAATGACATTTGGTCGTGTTGAAGTTGTTTACAATTCATCTAATAAAATTGTTGATAAATATAATAAATTAAATGAAGATGTTAAAATTGATGAAACTAAACATATTTCAGATAAGGAATTAATAGAAAAATTAAATAAATTCGAAAAAGAAAGATTAAATTTAAAAGAAAATTTTTCATACTTAGATGATTCATATATTATCTCTGAAATTAGATCATTAATAGAAGCTAGTTTATATGTTGTAGGTTCTGAAGGTATTACAATTAATGATATTAAAAAGATTGTAAATATTCCGATTGCAATTATTAATTCAATCATTGATGAAATGATTGAATATTATAAGAAAAACAAAAATTCAGGTTTACTAATTACACAATATGGGAATAAGTTCAAATTTGTAACAAAATCTGAACATAACGAAAAAATTGGATTAATTGTTAATAAAAAAACAAGAAAACCAATGTCTGAAGGAGTAATTGAAACATTGTCAATTATTGCTTATAATCAACCATGTACAAAATCAACAATTGAAAAAATTAGAAGCAAAGATTGCACAAATACAATTCATAAATTGTTAGAGTTTGGCTTAATTGAATCAGATGGAAAATCTGATGCTATTGGTAAACCTTGATTATATTCCGTTACTCAAAAGTTTTTTGATTTATATGGAATTAAGTCACTTAATGAGTTACCACCAATCAACAGAGAATTTAAGAACTATGATGACAACAATTTAAATGAAGACAGAGACGCACAATACAATGAATATGAATAATGAATAAAAAAATTCCTAGCCTTAGGAATTTTTTATATATTAATTTTCTGAAATTTTAGATTAATAACCTCTAAAAAATCTTGACATAATATTTTGTTTTGTATTTGGGGTTGTTGGAGTTGTTGGAGCTTGTGTAACACTAAAATCAAAAACAATATTAATACTATTTACATTAGCATTGTTTACAACAAATGTAAATGGATTTTGAATAACAGCACTATTTGATGATTTAATAAGTATTCTTGAAGAATTAGGAGCTGGAGAATAACTAATAGCCAACAAATCAGCAATTGAATTTATTAAATTATCCTTATCAGCAGTAGAAGAATCTACAATTAATTTTAATATTTTTACAATTGAGTCATGTGATTGTAAGTTTTCTGCTGTAATTCCTTGTGTTTGTAAAGCTTGAGGAGTTATAGCTGTTTGATAATCGTTTATAATATTAACTTTTTTACATAAATTTATATTAAATGTGAATGTTTTTGAAGTAGTTTCTACTCCACCAGTTCCTGTTGTTACAAATTCCAAATTGACATCACTATTAATAGTTATAGTTACAGACGTGTTGGTGCTATCTATAGAAGTAGTATATTGGCCTTGATTTAAACTATTTCTAAACATCTGAGAAATTATATATGGAAGATAAGTTTGTAATTCAGTTTTATCAGAAATTAGATTTTGAAAAATTGTATTTTGAACTAAATTTGCATAATCTTGTATTGGACGAATTTTAGCAACTGGAAATGTTACATTACTAATTTTAAAAACATTTGTAGCTATACCATTAACATCAAACATATAATTTGTTATAGCATCTGGAGAATTGTTTATAGTAAATGTTATTGTATTATTACTGTTATCATATAAAATAGAACACTTTTCAACTGGTAAATGAGGGAAAAGTCTATTAATAATAACTTGTTTTTTAGAATCAATTAAACTTGGATCATATATAGCATTTCTAGTAAAAACATCTGTTAATGTGGCGAGAGTGGCATATGTTGTTGATATATTAACAGTTCCTTTTGCTCAAACAATATTGTTAATTGTAATAGTTCTATAATTGTTAGAAATCACAATATCTCCATTTTGAAGAGAATCACCATAAAATCTAAATCCACAATTTTCATTAAGTGTAATAGAAATAGAAGTTTCATTAAATTCCATCTGATATAAATTAGGATTAATTAAGCTAATATATTCATCAGTTACATTTTGATAACTATCTCCTGTTAACAATGTATATCAAAATTCTGCATATGAACCATATTCTGAATTTATTGCATCATTCGCATTAGATAATGAAATGTTATTTGCAGAAATAAAATTATTAATGTTTGTAGATGCAGATGACATATGTTGATTAATAAACAAACCATTATATACATACAAATTCATGCTAACTGTTCTATTATTGTTAGATAAAGTAAAATTATCCCTACTTGTTTCATCATCTGTAAAATAGCCATTAGATAAAGTTAAAGTAAATTTAACCTCTGCAACATTAGGTTCAAATTGTTGATATACACTATTTTTATTAATAATGGTATAACTAATATTACTTATGCTTGATCTATCAACCTTATATTCATCAATTAATCCAGTATTTAGAATATCTATTAGTGAATTTATGAATGCATTATTTGTAACAGTTATTGTGTCTGAATTAAAAAAATATGATGGAGCAATTAATCCTTGTTGCATTGATAATTCTTGAATCTTATTTACAGTTTCATTTCTAAATGCTATCTTTGCACTTCATGGTACTAAATCATTTATTAAAATTTCTTTTTGATATTCTGGATCATTTATACTTACACTTGAATTTTGATCAGTATTAGTCAATGTGAAAGTTTTATCTATATAACTTTGAATAGAAATTGTTAAAGAATAACTAGAAGATGAATTTAATATAATATCATCAACATTTAAAATTACTCTTGAACTTGGATTTAGTTCATTTATTTTTGAAACTAATTGTTGTTTAAAATCTTTATTTTTAGCTAAATTAGATAAACTTGAAATTTTATGATTGTCAATATAATCTTGGACAAAACTAAATATTGTGTTAGCAGGTATTGAAAATTGAACAGGATTGTATCATGAAACATTCATTTCTAAATTTTTTGAATCAAGAAAAACTACACTTCCTAATTGAATTTCAGTATCAAAATCAAAATCATTTGTAATTTGGATACTAAGCTTATCTTGATTTGATTTTGCAACAAAATTTGCTTTTTTGAATTTTTCTGATAAAAAATTTGCAAATTGATTTTTGAAATTTTGATTAAATTCATCAGATGAAGATATTTTATTTTGAAGAATAAAAGTACTTACATTTTTTAAAAAATCATCATTAAGTTTTATTATATGTTTATCTGAATTAGGTAAATTATTAGACAAAGCAAGTCCAGTTGGAATTGCAATAACAGCAGCACCAACAGTAGACAATCCTGTAATTAAAAAAATTTTCTTACCCTTTTTAGTCGTATTGAATAACTTTTTTGTTTTTCTACTCATAAAACTTCCTTTATAATATATATCAATTTAATATAATTATAATATATTCATAACATATACATATATTTTTTTAAAAATTGAAAAAATTATTTTTTATTTATTTTCATAATGATATAAAATTAAGAGTAGAGATAATTTTTTATTTCTAAATATTATTTTAATTAAGAGGTATTGCAATGAGCAATTTTAATAAAATTAATGTTTATAGTGAAATTGGAAACTTAAAAAAAGTTCTAGTTCACACTCCTGGTTTAGAAATTGACTATTTAACTCCACAACGTTTAGATGAGTTATTATTTAGTGCTATTCTTGATCCAGTTCGTGCTCGTGAAGAACACAAAGAATTTATAAAAGTATTAGAATCACAAGGTGTTGAAGTTGTTCAATTATGTGATTTAACTGCTGAAGCTTATAATGCTGCAAGCGAAGAAGCTAGAGAAGAATTCATTAACAAATGATTAGATGAAGCTACTCCAAAATTAAGTCCAACTAATAGAAAAGTAGTTTACAACTTCTTAAAATCATTAGAAAAAACTCCAGTTGACATGATTCGTAAAATGATGTCAGGTATTCTTGATCGTGAATTAGGAGTTGAAAGCAAAGTTGAATTAGTTGTTGACCCAATGCCAAACTTATATTTTACTCGTGATCCATTTGCATCAGTTGGTAATGGTGTAACTATTCACCACATGTTCCGTGAAACTCGTAGACGTGAAACTATTTTTGCTTGATTTATTTTTAATCAACATCCAGAATACAAAACAACTCCAAAATACTATGATAGAAACTTACCATTTAGTATTGAAGGTGGGGATGTATTTGTTTACAATGAAAAAACTTTAGTTATTGGTGTTTCAGAAAGAACTCAACAAGAAGCTATTCAAACATTAGCTGAAAACATTAAAGCAAATAGTGAAGTTAAATTTGAAACTATCTATGCTATTAATGTTCCAAAAATGAGTAACTTAATGCACTTAGATACTTGATTAACTATGTTAGATTATGACAAATTCTTATACTCAACAAACATGATGAGTGTATTAAAAATTTGAAAAATCGACTTAAATGCTGATGAAATTATTTGAAAAGAAATTAACGAACCATTAGCTGATTTCTTATCATCAGTAATTGGAAAACAAGCTACATTAGTTCCAGTTGCTGGACATGGTGCAACTCAAATTGAAATTGATGTTGAAACTAACTTTGATGCAACTAACTATGTTGTTGCTGCTCCTGGAGTAGTTATTGGTTATGATCGTAATAGAAAAACTAATGAAGCATTAAAAAATGCAGGTTTAAAAGTTTTATCTTGAAATGGTGACCAATTATCATTAGGTATGGGTTCTGCACGTTGTATGACTATGCCTTTATATAGAGAATCAATTAAAAAATAATTTAAATAAAATAAAAAATATTTTAAAAAAGATTTAGAATATATAGTAGTGCAAAATTGTTGATTTTACACTATGTTAATATTTAAGAAGAAGGATTAAATTATATTATGGCTTGAAATTTAAAAAAACCTCGTCACTTTGATACATTAATGAACTTCACTACTGAAGAAATTATGTACTTAGTTGATCAATCAATTAGAATTAAAAACAACGATAGAAATGGAGTTGTTGCTGATACTTGTAAAGGTAAAGCTATCGTTGGTATTTTCGAAAAAAACTCTACACGTACTGCTAATGCTACTTTCCGTGCTGCTCACTATTTAGGAATGAACTATTTCTACAATGGTCCAACTGGATCAAATATGGGTACAAAAGAATCAGTTGCTGATACTGCTAATGTATTTACTGAAATGTATGATATTGCATTATTTAGAACTTTTGGACATGACAAAATTCAAGATTATGCTAAAAACTCTGGAATTCCATTAATCAATGGTTTATGTGATCAAGAACACCCAACTCAAACAATTGCTGACTTACAAACTATTAAAGAAGCTTTTGGGTCATTCAAAGGTTTAAAAGTTGTATTCTGTGGTGACTACAAAAATAACATGGGTGCATCATGAATGTATGCTTGTGCATTCGCTGGAATGGACTTAGTAATGTTTGGTCCTAAATCATATGAAAAACAAATTAACCCTCAAATTTTAAAATTCTGTAAAGAATTATGAGCTAAAAATGGTGGTTCAATTAGTTTCACTGAAGACAAAAAAGAAGCTGCTAAAAATGCTAATGTAATTGCTACTGACGTTTGAGTATCATTAGGTGAATCATTTGACTTATGAGGTCAACGTTTAGAAGAAATGCATGCTTTCCAAGTAGATGCTGAAATGATGAAAATGGCTGCTGACAATGTAATTTTCATGCACTGTTTACCAGCATTCCATGACATGAACACTGAATATGGTAAAAAAGTTGCTGAAATGTATGGTAAAAAATACCCAATGGTAGCTGGTGGTGCTATTGAAGTAACTGATGAAGTTTTCTCTAACAAAAAATGAAATTGATCATTTGTAGAAGCTGGAAACCGTTGAACTTCAATTGCTGCAATCATTCAAGAATTATTAAAATAATTTATTAGATAGGTAATATTTATGAAAATAGTTATCGCATTAGGTGGAAACGCATTAGGTGATAATCCATCTGAACAAAAAGAACTTGTAAAAGTACCTGCTCAAAAAGTTGCTAGCCTTTCTCAACAAGGCCACACTGTAGTTATTGGACATGGTAATGGTCCACAAGTTGGTATGATATTTAATTCTTTTAGTGATGCACGTAAGGTTAATCCAAAAACTCCTATCATTCCATTTGCTGAAGCTGGCGGAATGAGTCAAGGATACATTGGTTACCACATGTTAGCTGCTATTCAAACAGAATTAAATAAATTAAATTTAAATAAAAATGTTGCATATTTTGAAACTCTTACTTTTGTAGATCCAAAAGATCCAGCATTTAGTAATCCTACTAAACCTGTAGGTCCATTCTATGCATCATTAGAAGAAGCAAAAGCTTCTAATCCTGATTCTAAAATTGTTGAAGATGCTGGACGTGGATATAGAGTTGTAGTTCCAAGTCCAAAACCAATTGATTTCTTAGGAATTGGTGCAATTAAACAATCTATCGACAACGGTACAATTGCTATTGTTGGTGGTGGTGGTGGTATTCCTGCTATCAATGAAAATGGTGTTGTTAAAGGATTAGATGGTGTTATTGATAAAGATTTTACTTGTGCTAAAATTGCAGAAAAAATTGATGCTGATGTATTTGTAATTTTAACAGCTGTTGATCATGTATATGTAAATTGGGGTAAACCTGATCAAAAAGGCCTTGAAGTTGCAACTGTAGCAGAAATGGAAGAATATATTTCTCAAAACCAATTTGCTCCAGGAAGTATGTTGCCAAAAGTACAAGCAGCAATTAACTTTGTAAAGGGTAAACCTGGTAAAAAAGCAATTATTGCAGATTTAAAAGATATCGAAAAAGCATTAGAAGGAAAAGTTGGTACAGCAATCGTTGCTTAATCAACTTATATACGGGGTAAATAAAAAGCGCTATATTAGCGCTTTTTTATTATCTATTAATAAAAAATGATATAATTTAAAAAATAGTAATAATTTTATAGAAATGAGTATATAATGACAAAAACTCGTAATAATGTCATGCAACGCAATAAACAAGAAATAGAGCAAAGTTTTGCTAATGCTCCATTGAAAAAGAAAATTGGTTTTTTCTCTGCAATGTTAGTAGTAATAGGTTCTTGTATTGGGTCTGGAATTTTCTTTAAAGCTGGTAGTGTATTAACTAATTCTCAAGGTTCAATTGTTTTTGCAATGTTCACTTGAATATTTGCATCATTTGGTGTATTATGTATGGCACTTGCTTTGATTGATATTACTAGTGCAAGAAATGATAACTTATCTGTAATTGGATGAACCAAAACTTTTAATAGTAGATTAGTATATAAAACGTGTAAAAACTTCATGTTCTTTATATATGCGCCATTAAAGTATTTCTTTATGCCACTATATTGTGTTCAAGCTTTCCAAGATGGAGTTGCCGCTCTGTATATCAACGCTGGACAAACATATAATGGATTTGGAACAGATGCAGACTGGGCAATTATAATGTGCATTTCAGTTGGAATGTCAGTTTACTTTATTGTTGCAAATGGTTTATCTGCTCGTTTAGGAAATATTCACAGCTTAATTATTTCATCAGTAAAATTCTTTCCATTATTGTTTGTAGCTGTAATTGGGTTTGTAATTTTTGGAATGAATAATGGAAATATTGTTGGAGAAAATTATGGTGTGGGATTTGTTCCTACTCCAGTAGATGATGTTGTAAAACAATATACATTTAATACATTTTCGCCTGGTTTTGGATTATTTATTGCATCAATAGGAATTTTTTATGCATTTGATGGATTCTATGTAGCTGCCGGAATTAAATCAGAATTAAAGGAACCTAAAAAAACTCCTGTAGTTATTCTTGTTGGCTTGATTGTAACAACTATAATTTATCTAATTATTGCAGTTTCAATGTCATTAGGTAGTAATGGTGGAAATCCACAAGGATTAGTCCAATGATTTGCTAGTCATAATATCTTAATCGTATTTGCAGTATTTGAAATATTAATTGGAATTGGTATCTTTAGTGTTATCAATGGTTTCTCATTATGATCTCCAAGATTTATCGAAGACTTAATTTTAGAAGGTGAGCTTCCATTTAGTAAAAAATTTGCATCTAAAATTGGTGGAGATAAAAAGAAAATTGGGATTCTATATATGCTTTCAACTTCTATTCCAACAATTGTTATATTATGTACTATTGGAGGACTTGCATATATTAACAATTATGATGCTAATGGTGTATTCTTCTCAACAGGAAATGATTTAAAACATGTATTAGGAAATGATGCTAATTTAAGTAATATATTTGGTAGTGATTATGACAGTAGTACTGATAAAATATTCTACCACTATGGGACAGGTGTTGGAAGTTTATACACTTTTTGTGATGTAGTTTCAAATTGATCTGCTCTATTTGTGTTCTTATTCATTATCATCGCTATTGGTGGCGGATTAAAGAATAAGAAAACTAAAAAAGTAAAAACTGCAAACTTTAAATATTTTACACCGTTTGCAATTCTAGCAATTATATTTATTTCTTCGTGTTTATTAATGTCCTTATTTGAACCATTTGCTAACTTATTCTTATTGTATAGAATACCAACAACTATAGATAATTATAAAGATGTGCTTATTTCTAGAATAATGACAGTTGTTGTTTTATTTATGTACATTGCATTAATGTTCTTACCAACATTTATTAATGATATGATTTTAAAGCAAAAATATGGTTCATATAAAAAGGGTGAACTTATCAATGTTAACAACATTAGAAGACAATTAGGTTTGCCTTTGGCTAAATCATATGATGAATTAGAACAACAAGAAGCAAAAGGTACTTTAGGAAATTCATTAACAGATGAAGATTTACATATAAAAATTGAAAATAATAATGTATAATATTTATGTATAAAGAAAGTAGTTTATAACTCACCTGAATTCCCTTAAATGCGGAGTTAGGTATCATGCTTAAACATAAACATTGTATGATATGAGTCATATTCTATTTTTAGAAATGACTCATTTTTCTTTATACATATTTTTATTTAATAATGGATAAATATGATTCAAAATAATAACGAAAATAATCAAAAAAACAAAAAAGATAATGTTTTAATAAATGATAAAATTAAATTTAAAACTCTTGATGTAATTGATGAAAATGGTCAACACTTAGGTGAAATGTCAAGAAATAACGCTTTAAAATTGGCTCAAGATAAAGATTTAGATTTAATTGTTATTGCTGTTCAAAACAATAAAGTAATTGCTAAAATTCTAGATTACGGTAAATTTAAGTTTGAACAAAAAAGAAAACAAAAAGAAAATAAGAAAAACCAACAGATAATTAAAGTAAAAGAAATTAAAGTTAAACCTTTGATTGGTGATCATGATTTAAAAGTAAGAGCTGAAAATGCTAAAAAATGATTATCTGATGGAAATAAAGTAAAGTTTATTATTGAAGCAAGAGGACGTATGTGTACAAAACAAGAATATATCCAATTGGTGTATAATAAATTTATTCAAATGTTAGATGATAATGCTAAGATTTCACAAGCTAATAAGCAAGTTAATAACTTTAGATATGAATCTATATTTGAACCTGTTAAATAAGTATTGAAAGGACAAATCTTATGAAAATTAAACACAAAACTAAAAGGGCCGCTGCTAAAAGATTTAGCAAAACTAAAACTGGCGAATTAAAAAGAAAGCATGCATATCGTTCACACTTAGCACAAGGTAGAACAACAAAAGCTAAACGTCATTTAAGAAAAGATGCAATTTTAACTAAGTCAGATAGACAACGTTATACACATTGCTTATAATATAAAGGAGAATTACAATGAGAGTAAAAGGTGGAACTGTTACAAGAAGACGTCATAAAGCAGTCTTAAAACAAGCCGAAGGTACATGAGGTACAAGACATACATCATATCGTATTGCTAAGCAAACTATTATTCGTGCTGGAGAATATGCATATAGAGATCGTAAAAACAAAAAACGTGATTTTAGAAGATTATGAATTTCAAGAATTAATGCAGCAGTTAGAGAATTAGGATATACTTATAGTGCTTTTATGCATGAATTAAGTGCTAAAAAAATTGAAATTAATCGTAAGATGTTATCTGAATTAGCAATTAATAATCCAGAAGAATTTAACGCATTAGTTGAGTCAGTAATGAAAAAATAAATATTGTATTCCAAAAAAGAAAAACATTAAATATGGTTATCCAAATTGATAATGTATAAATAATTGTGGAAACTCCTTACAGGTAAAATATAAGTAAGGAGTTTTTATTATGTCTGAAAAAAATAAAGTTGATCCTAAAATAGCAGAAATTGTAAGCAATTTTAAAGTTTCTTCTCT
>JAHLFM010000020.1 GCA_018883815.1 Candidatus Ureaplasma intestinipullorum | reverse complement strand
ATCTGGCACTATAATTGAAGATGTGAAAAATGCAAAAGTTTTACCTAAAAAATTTGAAAATCCAAATGAAGACAATCAAGAACAATTATCATTGTTAAAATAATTATATGAACTTAGATATTACAAAAATTAGATTATTAACTTATTTAAAACCAAGTATTTTTGTGCAAAATATTTTTGATATTCATATTAATAATTTAAAACTCCAAGGTTTTAAAATGGTTATATGTGACTTGGATAATACTTTAGTTCCCCATTTTACAAGAACACCAACAATTAAAGTAATTGATTTTATTAAACAAATTCGTGAACAAGGATTAATGTTTGTAATAGTTTCAAATAATACAAAAAAAAGAGTTACTGAATTTTGTAAAAATTTAGAAATTGATGGATTTATATATAGTGCAATGAAGCCATCATTATTTAAATTGAAAAAGTTTTTTAAAAAACATAATGTTAAAATGGAAGATGTAATATTTATTGGTGACCAAGTAATAACTGATATTTGAGTTGCTAATCGTCTAAAATGTAAATCCATTTTAACATTACCATTAGTTGGTTCATATAGTAATAAAAAGGGTTGAATAATAAATTTTATTGATAAATATATTTATATGTATTTACAAAATAAAAATTTATTAAATAATGATGAGGAGTTAAAAATTGAAGAATTATATGAAATCCTGTAATAATAAGAAATGTTTAGGTTGTGGTGCCTTTTTAACAAATGATCCAAATTCTTTGGGATATGTTAATAAAAATTTGAATGATGTTGATTATTGTATTCGTTGTTTTAGATTAAGAAATTATTCAGAAATTGATAATTCAAATTTAAATATTGCTGATATTGAAAAACAAATTGAACAACTTGATTATTCAAAATCAATTTATATTTTTCATGTTGTTGATGTAATGGATTTAGATAATACAGTTTTAAGAAATTTTATTAACTTTCAAAACAAATTAGTTTTTATTGTGAATAAAATGGATTGTTTACCAAAACAGTATAATGCAGAATTAACAGCAAGCATGATTTATAAAACCATTGAATCATTTGGTTATAATGATCCCAAAATTATCTTTACTTCTTCATTTAACAAAAGTTCAATTAAAAAAATCAATAAATTAGTTGCAAATGTGAATATTAGAAAACAAAAAGCATTATTTGTTGGTTGTAGCAATGTTGGAAAATCAAGTTTAATTAACCAATTATTAAAATTAAATGATCAAAATGAAGAATTAACAGTCAGCCCATTTATAAATACAACAATTCTATTAAAACAAATTAAGGTAGGCAAAAACCTAATTATAGACACTCCTGGCTTGCCTCAAAAACAAAATATTTTAAATTATGTTGAAAATAAGGATGTAAAAAGAATTATTAATTTGAAGAATTCATGTTCAATCAATTATTTTATTAATCCAAATCAAACTCTTCAAATTGAAGGATTATTATCAATTGATTATTTAGAAGGTACTAAGTCATCTTTTACATTTTATATTTCAAAAGATTTGAAGATCTCAAGAATGAAATCTTCAAATGCTGATAAAAATTGAGAAATAAATATTAGTAATCCTAAAATTATCAAGTTTTTACCAAAATATCATGAATACAAGGAAATAGAAATTTGTTTAGACAAAGACCACAAACATAATTTAGATGTTTCTGGTTTAGGATTAATTACATTAAATAAAGGAATTGAAAAAATAAAAGTGAAAACTTTAAAAGAAGTAGGGATAAGTGTGACAAAATATGCAATCATCTAAAATTTTAATATTCGGTGGATCTTTTGATCCAATTCATGTCGGGCACACAAATATGCTAAATGAAGCAATAAAAGAAATTGAACCAGATTTGGTATATGTTGTTCCAAATTATATTTCTCCAACAAAGGATGAATTTTACTCAACTCCTGAACAAAGAATAGAAATGCTAAATTTAGCATTTAAAAATTGCAATAATATTAAAATTTCTGATTTTGAAATTAAACAAAAAAAATCAGTTAAAACATGAGAAACAATTCAACATTTTTTGACTATTCATCCTAATTCTGAATTTTTCCTTCTAATTGGTTCTGATCAACTAGTTAATTTTAAACAATGATATGAATATGAAAAAATTTTAGAAAATGTTAAATTAGTTGTTTATCCAAGAAATTTAAATGATATTAAGTTTAATGGAATTGAATATTTTCTTCTTCAAGGTCCAATTCTTGATGTTTCAAGCACTAAAATAAGAGAAAAAGTAATGCCATTTGAACTTAATGAAAAAGTTTTAAATTATATTAATGACAATGGTATTTATGCAATTAATAGAATTAGAGAATATGAAAGTGATCATAGATTTAATCATTCCCTAAGAGTTGCATACATGGCAAGAGAAATTATGAATAATTTTGATCCCAAAATGTCTAATATTGCATACACTATTGGTTTGTATCATGATATTGCAAAAGAAATGGCTGCTGAAAAACAAATTTTTATTGCTAAAAATATTTTAGGAATACATAACTTTGTTAGTTATAAAGTTTTACATGGTTATATTGGGTCATATATATTAAAAACAAAATATCTATGTTCTAATAAATTAATTCTTCAAGCTATTGATAGACACACCCTTCCATATTATCAATATGATGACGAACCAAATATTTTAGATAAGGTCTTATATTTAGCTGATAAGCTTGAACCATCTAGAACAGATGAAGATGTTTTTGGTAAATCAGTTCAATATTTTCGTGAATTAGCATACAAGGATGTTAATAAATGCTTTAATGAATTATATAGTTGATTACAAGAAAATTTGAAAGGAAAAAAATAATATGGTTGGAATTATCCTTGCTTTAGATTATGAAATTGATAATAGTATTTTAAAAAAACTTGAATATGAAACATTAAATAATCAAAAATTTTATTTTAGTGATGATTTAGTCATTACATTTTCAGGAGTCGGCAAGGTAAATGCTACACTTGCTATTTCTAACTTAATTAATAATTTTGTTATTGATGAAATTTACAATATTGGATCTTGTGGATCTGCAAACAAAAATATTGAAATTAAAGATGTAATTTTAATCAATAATTCTCAATATGGAGATGTTGATGTTTCAATTGATCCAAAATATAAAATTAATCAAATTCCATATGAGCCAAAATTATTTACATCAAATCCAAAAATTAATAAGTTTTTAAGTTCAATTTTAGAAAAACTAAATATTAATTATAAAGTTGGTGATTTTGCCACTGTTGATTCATTTGTTACAAAACAAAATTTTTTAAAATTTAATGAAATTGAATCTTCAAACATATTGGGAATCGATATGGAATTAGTTGCAATTGCACAGACATGTTATCACTATAATTTGCCATTTGGAGCTATAAAAATAGTTACAGATAATGTTAAATCTGATAATAATCATGATGATTTTGAAAAAAATGTTAAAGAAATTTCGATAATAACTAAAAATATAGTTAATGAAATTTTGCTAAAATTGATATAATTTAATTAATTGTTTATATATTGGGAGAAAAATTATGAAAATTAAAAAATTAGAATTAATTAGTTTAATTTTAATGTTATTTCCATTTTTATCAATTATTGGTTTCTTAATTTATGTTATTATGTGTGGTGCAGCTAAAGGAAACTTAATTAAATTAGTTGTTGCTATTTTAACAATTCCATTTGGATTAATTGCAGCTATATTCTTATGATTAGATGCATTTAATATTATTAATTTAGATAAAATTGGAAAATAATTATTTATTAAATTCATTGAATATATCAATGTTCCATAATTCAAATAACAACACACTATATTATATAGTGTTGCAGTTGTCATTTGAATTATGGATTTATTTTGTTTTATTTTTAAATCACAATTCATCATAGATAATTATTTTTGATATTATTAATTTATGATAGGGATTAATAAAATAAATTTAAAGCTAAAAATTGACTTAGAAAATTTAAAAAATAATGAATCTATAATTATAAAATCTTATAAAAAAGATCGGGCTATAGATATTAAAAAAAATTCAGATAAATTTGAAGTTAATGAAAATGGATTTAAAAATGTAATTTATACTTTTGATGATTATAAACTTTGTTATAAAGAAGTAGTTAAAATCATAAAATATGAATTTCCTAATTCATCAATGTTATGATATTCAATTAGAAATAGTTAGATATATTTTTGAAAATAAGGTTGATTAACAGTAAAGTTTATTATCAATAATATTGCAAAATAAAAAATTGTAATTATTTAAAATCACAATTTTTTATGACTTTTTTAATGATTTAATCTATTATAGATAGTTCTTCTTCATTCTTATTCATTTGAATAATTTCACTATTTGATTTTGGTTTTAAAATAAACCCCATTATAAATGGAACAAACAAAAATAAAGGAATCCCTAATAGTGCTGAAATTGCACATGCTAAACAAATTTCAATATTTTTGAATTTGTCATAATTTAAAAATAACATTATTGACATTACTAATGGATAAATACCAAATGTAATTAAACTTATAACAGGAAATGTTGAGGCGATAAAATTTCTTTTTATAGTTTTTATATTCATATTTTATTTGAATAAAAAAATTATCAAAATGATAATTTATTCATTACTTGCAACATTTACATTATTTGCCGGTTTTAATATAAAACCTAAAATAAACGAAACTAAACAAAAACCAATTAATGATAATACTCCTGTTGCAATTGCTAATCCTGAATTTTCATATTTTTTATGATTAACTAATAACATTATTGCTATTACAAGTGGATAAATGTAAAATGTAACTAGTGCTACTAATGGAAAATTAGATGCAATAACATGTTTTCTTAATTTTTCGATTGTCATTTTTCTCTTCCTTTTCTTACTAAAATACATAATTATTTATTACAAAAATGACTAAATTTATAATAAAAATAAAATTTAGAAATATATAATTTATAAAAAGTGTAAAAAAACTACATTTTTTTGTATAATATTATTTAACAAGAAGGTGGATTATGATATTTAGATATTCAATTGAAAATTTTAAATCAATTCATTATTGTGAAAATATTAATTTTAAGGCACATCCATTAAAACGTTCGATAAAACCATTAAAAAATAATTTATTGTCTACAATAGCTATTTTTGGCCCAAATGGTGGAGGCAAATCATCGGTTATTTATTCTCTTTCATGACTTAT
>JAHLFM010000019.1 GCA_018883815.1 Candidatus Ureaplasma intestinipullorum | reverse complement strand
TTATTGATGAAAACAAATTGGAAGTGACTGATAAAGACTTAGATGCTTATTTTGAAAAACTAGCTAAAGTTTATAATATTTCAGCTGAAGAAATTAAAAAATCATTAGATGGAAGAATTGAAGTAATTAGAGAACAATTATTAAATGATAAAGTTTTAGATTTATTAATTTCTTATAATGAAAAAAACGTTAAATAATTTCTCTTTTTTTAGAACAATATAATAAATAATTTTAGCACTCTTATTTATTGATTGCTAAAATTTATTTTTTTATGATATTATATAAATATAATTTGGAGGTTTAAAATGAAGAAAAATGAGTTACCACTAATAGTTTCAAGAGCAATGCCTCTTTTACCTGAAGTTCAAATGAAAATTATTTTTGCTCGTCCTAATGCAATAAAATCACTTAATAAGATTATTGAAGAAAAATCTTATTTTATTCTTGTTAAACAAAAAAATATTGATGTTGAAAAACCTTTATATAAGGATTTGGAAACTATTGGAACAATTGCAAAAATAAAAAAACATTCATATAATGAAGAAAAGAAAGAATTATTAATTGAACTAGTTGGTTTAAAAGCAGTAAAGTTAGAAATTGATGATAAAAAATTAGAAGAAGCTGTTGGTGATACAATTGAATATTCGGAAATTAAACAAGATTTAACTCTGTCATTAGAAAATATTGAAGATATTATAAATGCAATTAAATTTGCAATTGATTATAAAAAAGATATTTTTGTTGATCAATTTGATAAAGCAACAAGTTTAGATTTTGAAAACAAAAGAAATCATCAGAAAATTGTTCATAATTTTTTATATGGAATTGGTGCTGACAAAATTGATATTATGCAAAATGTATTAAATACACATGTATTAAGTCAAAAAATTAAATTTGCACGTGAAATTTTATTTAAAGATAATGTTGATAAAGAACTTAGTTCAAATATTGATAATATTATCAATAAGAAAATGAATGATAATTTGGGAAAACAACAAAAAGAATTTTATCTACGTGAACGTTTAAGAATTATCAAGGAAGAATTAGGTGATATTAATTCTCGTGAAGATGAAAGTGAAAATATCCGTAAAAAATTAGAACAATTTCCATACCCAAAGCATATTAGAGAAAAGATTTTATCTGAGCTTAATAAATATGAAACTGCTCTTAATTCAAATGAATCAATAATCATAAAATCATATATGGATTGATTATTAAATTTACCTTGATGACAAGAATCAATGGATAATAATGATTTAAAAAATGTTAAAAAAGTTTTAGATAAAAATCATTATGGTATTGATAAGATAAAAGAAAGAATTATTGAATATTTAGCAGTTAAAATGCAAAATCCAAAGGCAAGAGGTCCAATTATTTGTTTAGTAGGTCCACCTGGTGTTGGTAAAACTACCTTAGTTAGATCGATTTCAGAAGCGTTAGGAAAAGTTTATATTAAAGTTTCACTTGGTGGTGTAAGAGATGAATCTGAATTAAGAGGACACCGTCGTACTTATTTAGGTGCAATGCCTGGAAGAATTATAAAAGGAATGAAAAAAGCTGGTGTTATCAATCCTTTATTCTTACTTGATGAAATTGACAAAATGGGTAGTGATCATAGAGGAGATCCTGCAAGTGCATTGTTAGAAATTTTAGACCCTGAACAAAATTGCCGTTTTAGTGACAATTATATTGAAGAAGAATATGATTTATCAAAAGTTATGTTTGTTGCAACTGCAAATTACTATAACCAAATACCATATGCTTTAATTGATCGTTTAGAAGTTATTGAATTGTCAAGTTATACAGCAAACGAAAAGAAAGAAATTGCAAAATCCCATTTGATTAAAAGAGTATTAAGTGATTCTAATTTATCTTCAGATGATATTGAATTTACAGATGAAGGTATTAATCATATAATCAATTACTATACTCAAGAAGCTGGAGTTAGAGAATTAGAAAGAATGATTCAAACTATTGTTAGAAAATATTTAGTTGAATTATTAACAAAGAAGGATGTAAAAAAACCAATAGTGATAACTCCAAAAGAAGTTGAACATTATCTAGGTAAAAAGAAACATGATTTTAATATTAAAGATAGTGTAGCAATTCCAGGTGTTGTTAATGGAATGGCATATACTTCAGCTGGTGGAGATCTTTTACCAATTGAAGCAACATATTTTAAAGGAAAAGGTAATATTGTAATTACAGGTAATCTTGAACAAACAATGAATGAATCTGTTAATGTTGCATTAGGATATGTTAAAGCTAATGCTGAACATTTTGGAATTAATCCAAATATTTTTGGAGAAATTGATATTCATGTTCATGTGCCTAATGGTGGAGTTCCAAAGGATGGACCAAGTGCAGGGGTTACACTTACAACCGCAATTATTTCTGCATTAACACATATTCCAGTATCTACAAATTTAAGTATGACTGGAGAAATTATGTTAAGAGGTAAAGTTGGTATTATTGGTGGAGTAAAAGAAAAAACTATTTCTGCATATCGTGCAGGAGTTAGAGAAATATTTATTCCAATTGATGATGAAAGATTCCTTGAAGATGTTCCAAAATATATTTTAAAAGACATCAAGGTTCATTTAGTTAAACATTACGATGAAATTTATAAAGAATTATTTCAAGGTAAAACTCCAATTGTTTTTAATGAATCAAATTTACCATTACATAAATTAAAAAAGAAAAAATAATATATAATTAATAGAATGTCTATTTATTCCTATATGGTAGGTTATGGGGGAAAATAGGCATTTTTTTGATATAATAATATATAGAAAGTTTTAAATGAGAAATTTAAAATTTTTGTTATGTTGTCAGAAGGAGGGCTAATATGTCGTCTGGTAATGCTTTTCAAAAGCAAAAAAGAGAAGCACAAACAGGGTTAGCTAATGCTCCGTTGAAGAAGAAAATCGGTTTCTTCTCTGCAATGATGATTGTAATTGGCGCTGTAATGGGTGCCGGTATTTTTTTTAAGTCTAATACCGTGTTAAGTTACTCACAAGGTTCAATCATAATGTCGATTTTTTGTTGACTTATAGGAGTGTTTGCAGTTATTTCTATGGTGTTAGCACTTATAGAAATATCTAGTGCAAGAAATGATAACTTATCAATTATTGGTTGATGTCAAACCTTTAATAAGAGAATTATCCATAAGGCATCTAAAAATTTTTTTATATATGTCTTTGTACCTTTATCTTATTTCTTTTTACCGTTATATGTTATTATGTCCATCCAAGATGGTGTAATGGCATTGGTTGATAATTATAATGGTTTTGGTACCAATGCTGACTGATCAATTATGATGGTATTTACTTTATTAATTTCTTTATACTTCATAATTGTTTGTGGTTTATCTTCTAGAATAGGTAATATTCAAAACTGAATTATTACTTGTCTAAATATGATTCCCGCTATTATTGCAATTATTGCTGGATTTGTTTGTATTGGATTAAATAATGGACAATTAGCAAATTCAGATACAAATATAGGTTTTGTTCCTACTCCAACAGATGATCCATCAAATTTATATAGATTTGGATATATGACCCCAGGAATTGGTATCTTTATTGCAGTTGGGGCTATCTTCTTTGCATATGATGGTTTTTATCTTGCAGCCGGTATGCAATCAGAGTTAAAGGAACCTAAAAAGATATCATTAGCATTAATTTTAGGTTTATTTGTAGTAACAATTATTTATTTATCGATTTCTATTGCTATGTCTTTAGGGTCGACAAATGGTACTCCAAGTGGTTTTTTAGATTTCTTTAAATCACATCATATTGTTTGGTTATACATTTTATTTAACATCTTAATTGGTGTTGGAGTGTTGAGTATTATTAATAGTTTTGGAATGTGAACTCCAAGATTAGTTGAAAACTTAGTTGCAATGAATGAAATTCCATATGGAGCTAAATTTGTTAAAAAATTAAATAATAATCGTCCTAAAGTTGGAATTATGTATAATATTATTGTTGTTATTCCAGTTATTATTATTTTTTGTGCAATTGGTGGTTTAGGATATATTAATACGTATTCATCATCAAACTATGGAACAGGGGTTGGAAGTTTATATTCTTTTGCCGATTTAATGGCAACATGAGCCTCTGTTGGAGCATTTACATTTATTATATTTAGCATATTTGGAGCTTTAAAGAATAGAAAAACCCACGCTGTAATAGTTAAGAAAACAAAATATTTAAAGCCAATGGCAATATTATGTTTATTCTTATCTGTATTACCCATCTTCTTTACTTTCTTTACTCCAATTGCAGATTTATTCTTATTATATAGAATTCCTACAAATATCTATGGTGTAGAGTATATAAATAATGCATTAGATGTTCCGGTTTCATTTACATATGCTTACCATGGTATTAATGGTGAATTAATTACTTCGGCTTCTAATGCATCAACTATGTTTGCTAATATTACAAATTCACCAGGATTTATTGATGCATATAATCAAGCATTTAAAGATGCTGGTCTTACGCCTCCTGCTATAGATCCTAATTTAATTAAACCAATTTCAACTGTGTATTATGATTATACTAATGATGTATTAGTTCCAAGAATTATGACTGTGGTCACTTTATTGTTATATATGTTATTTACATTTGGGCCAACATTAATTGAGGACATTATCTATGTCAAAAAATATGGAAGTGTTCAAAATGGTCAAAAACAAAAATTTTTGGAATTTGCAAGAGCAAGTGGTTCTTCTCCAAAAGATGAATTGTTAAATCAATTAAGATATATGAAGGTTATTGTTTTAAATGAATGACAAAAAGAAATTTTAAAACAAGATAAGCTTACATTAGAGCAAATTAAATACATTAATAATCATGTAGATTTTGAAAAAGATGTTCAATTAGAAATGCTAGAAGATGTTTATGAAAAATAAGACTAATGATTAGTCTTATTTTTTTTATTAATTAACTTATTTAGATTATTTATTGGTAATAATTAATATAAAAATTCACGAATATTTTTAAAATAACATATAGTTAAGTATATACATAAAAAAAGATATGGTTTAATTGCCATATCTTTTTATCATCTAATTGTAGATAGAATATTTTTCTTTTTAAAGTAATAAATACTATATCCATATATTATTGCAAATATCATTGCTACCAATAATTGAATTATTACAAACATTGGTCAATTTACACTAATTCCAATAAATATTGATAAATTTGTAAACACAAATTGTTGAAACATATTAACAGCGACAATTGATAATGGAATTGATAATACAGCTGTTAATATTCAAGATGGAACGAATCCTATAATAATATTAACTGCATTACTATTATCTGCATATCCTAATGTTTTTAGAATTGCAATTAATTTTATCATATCGTTAATAATCATTATTGAACACAATATTACTACTAATAAACATAATAGAATTATTAAAGTGACAACAATAGTCGAAACTTGGTCATACAATTTTGACATTTGTTCAAACATTATTTTAGTCATTTCTACACTACTTGCAGTTTCAAAAACGCTATTTAGTGATGATTTTCCATAAATTGAACAATATAAATTTCTAATATTATTAATGAAATTAGCTTGTTCATTTACTGGCGTTTGAGTTCATAAGTTTTTTAATTCTGTTGAACTTAAATTAAATGCATTTGCAAGATAAGGAAGCTGAGCATCATTATTTAATGTATTCTTGATTAATGTGTTGATAAGAGCAGAATCTTCTCATGCATCACTTGCTGTATACATTCCTGACAATGAATATAAAGATAGATTTTTAGTTAATAAAATATTTTGTTGATCACTTGTAAATATACCATTAAATCCACCAAAGTCATTATATTCATTATTCATGTTAATTTCAATTTTATAATTATTAGTTGCATTTGGAAAAGTTGAGATATTATTTGGATCTAAATAATCTGCTGCTGTTGCTAATCCTAATGATTTTTGTGCAATCTCAATATTTGTATACATTTGTACACCATTACCAGTATTGTTTATGTTTACAACAGTAAATGTAATTGGTTGAGCTTTACTATTATCATAATTTAGTTCAATACTTGGATTAGATAAAAACTCTACACCATTAGTAATAGTTTTTCTATAAACATTGTTTTCTGGATAAATTGTTAATTTATCACCAATTTTTAAATTATATTTTTTTGCAGCAAAATTATTAATAATTAATGGATTTTCATATTTAGAATTAAATAAATCATCATTTATTAATTTTCCATTATTATATAATTTTATGAATTTTGAATTTTTTTGAATTCCTGTAATGTTTAATAAATCATTTCTTAAACCATTAGTTTGAATTCTTGCATCTATATTTACAAATGGTTCATCAGTTTCTTTGTTAAAAATAATTTGATTATATTGAATTCTATAATATGTATCTATAAATACTGGATCTAAATAATTTAATAAAACATAATTAATATAATTAACTCTGAAATTAGTTGGAAGTGGCGCTAATGCTTTAGATGAATCTAGTTCATAGTAAACATCATTGTTAAATGGATCTGGGAAGAATCTTGCAACATTGACATTTGATTTTATTTCATCTGGAGTTAATGAATCTATTTTAATTTTTTTATAAAAATACTCTTTTGTAAATAGAGATCTATTTGTTAATAAATATTTTGTAGTATTATTAGCAACATCAACATCAAATAAAACTATATTTTCATTATTTGGATCTTTTCTAATATTACTAATAACAGGAGGTGGAGTAGTACCATCAGGTAATTTAACATGAGAAAAAAGATTTGGATAATATTTTATTGATGTATTAAATTCTGGAATATTTGTTGTGTCTATTTTTTCATTATATGTTGAATATGCAGCATTTAATAAATCTTCTAATTGTTTTCCAGAATAATTTAAAACATCATCAATATTTTCTAATCCAGGAATTTCAGGGGCAGAGATTACACCAACATCTTCTCTATTGTTATAATTTAGAATTCAATTTGTAGGATTTGATTCATTGAAGTTTTGAATTGCTCATGTTGAAGGAAAATCATATGAATTACTTACATCAGGAGTAATATAACCTGTTTTATTCATTGAACCATTTGCTTTAAATTTAAATGCAAATGCTTGATTAAATGGTCTCATATCACTCATTTCACGTGTTGCTAAATCCAACATTGATTGATATAGTCCATAAATTTGGTTGTTTGGAGCAATTGATTTTACAATATCCATTGGATTTGTACTAGCACCACTAATTCCAAATGTAACATCTAAAATTGGAAATATTTCAGCAAGATTTTTTAAATATGTAATTTCTGATGTATATGCAGTTGAATCATTAGCACTAGATCAATGCATTAATGAATAAGTTTTAAATAATGGAGAATTCTTTCAAGCTGAGCTATAAAAACCACTTGAATAATCATTACCAGCAACAATCTCTCCGTTTTTATTTTTCAAACTTCTACCAATATCTTGAATTTCTACTCCATAATATTGTCCAGATTGAATTGTTGGAGTAACTAAATTAATTTGATATGCAGAAGAATTTGTATTTAATTCATATTGATATGCATTTTGAATTTTATTAAATGAGGAACTAATAAATGTAAATCCTACACTTAAAGTAATAGAAGATAGAGTTAAGAAGAAAATTTTAGCAAGTGAATTAAAAGCTAATGAACTTCTAAACTTAATCATAATAGGAGCTCAATTAAAAATAGATTTAAAGTATCTTGAAGATTTGCTTAATGACACATTTTGATCTTCTTTTAATAAAGATACTACATTCTTTCTTAATAAGAATCAAGCAAATAGAATTATAATTCCAATAAAGATTCCAGTTGGAATAATCAATAATGGGAAAAAGAAAGCAGGATTGAAGATTGAAAAGGAAACTGGAATCATCCAATATGTACTAAATACAGTGTATATAGTCGATTGCAATGCTGCTCCAACAAAATATCCAATAGGAATTGAAACTATTGATATTAATAATCCAATCATTGACATATTTGCAACAATGTTTCATTTATTTACACCATTAGAAATTAGAATTGCAATTGTGTTTTTATTGTTAGTAATAAACATTTTTACAAATAGATTTAGAACAATTATTAATAAAATTGCAATAAATATTGATATTGCATATGTAACACCAACAATTACATTTAATAATTGAGTAATAAATGTTACTCTTAAAGTAGCAGGTGACATTGTATTATTTGAGTCATCGTATCAAAATACTGCTTCAATATTGGCGGGTCATGCCATATATTTTTCAACGTAACTATTTAACTTACTTGTAATTTCAGCTCTTGTTTCACTACCAGTATATTTAGCAACAATAAAACTTTCATGATACATTGATTGAAATGAAAAATCTGCCTTTTCATATCCGCTATGATTTGTATAAACAATGGACTCAGTTTTTGGGTTTGGTACTAAATTGTCATATGATATAATTGGGAACATCATATCTGGTGTAATCCCAGTTCCTACAATTACATAAGGAATATTATTAACATATACTTTATATTTATCATCTAAACTATTTATTCAATTATCCATACTATTTGGAGTTGATATAGGAAGTTGAGATATTGATGTAGGATTATTGTTATAATTATAGTTTTTCGCCTCATCAATTGATATTTGAGCATATTCACTAATATATTGATCAAAATTTAAAACTTCTTTATTATTAGCATCTAATCAATTTGGATTAACAACTG
>JAHLFM010000018.1 GCA_018883815.1 Candidatus Ureaplasma intestinipullorum | reverse complement strand
CTTTTATAAACATATTTTTAGGGATATTGTTAGAATTTGTTCTTATCAACTTTAATCCATATTGTATATTTTGAGTTACAGTCATATTTGGAAATAAAGCATAATCTTGAAAAACGGTAGATGTTGGACGTTTTACAATTGGCATATCCTTAATATCCAAACCATTATATAAAATCTTACCTTTTGTTGGATCTTCAAAACCACCTATAATTTTTAACATTGTAGTTTTACCACAACCAGATGGTCCTAATAAAGTTACAAACTCTCCTTTATTAATTGAAAGGTTAAAGTTTTTAATAGCAACAAAACCATCATCATAGGTTTTATTAACATTTACAAGTTGTAAAATAGGTTTCATCTTTTTTATCCTTTATAAATGAAAATAAAATTTAAAACATGTTTAATTATATTATAAAAACTATGAATATAAATATTATTTATAAAATTTACTTTCCAATCAATTTCCGATGGAGTTTTTTGGTTTAAATTTCTTATTAAAAAAATATTTTGTACTATCTAAACGTTTATCTTTTGTAATAAAAGAATTTTTAATAATTTTTAACATTGGAATGTCATTTGGAGAGTCTCCAAACGCAATAAATTCATCTAGTGGAACTGATAATAATTCAGATATTCTTTTAACTGCATATCCTTTATCAATGTTTTCGGGAGTAACTTCTATCAAAGATGAAGATGTTAAAGAAAAACTAATATTTTTAATATCTGCATATTTTAAGAATTCTTGCATTGAATTAAAACTATTTGTATCAAATTTTTTAACAATATTAATCTTATAAACATTTTCAATTTTTAGATTATTTTTCTTAATTTTATAATAAGAGGTTTTTTTGTTGAAGAATCTTATAATATTTACTAAAAAATCATATCCATAAACATTAATAAAAATTTTTTTATTATTTAAATCTTTATAATATTCTGTAAACCCTAATGAAAATTTTCTAGATGTATTAAATAATTCTGTAACAACTTCATGATTTATTGTTGTTTCCTCGATTATTTTATTATTAATATTGTCATAAATTATTGCACCATTAAAACATGCGATATACTTAATGTCATATCCAGTTTTAGATTTGAATATTTTAGCAATTCTTCTAGATGAATCAAGTGATCTTCCTGTTACAAAACAAACTTCGCCGCCATCTTTGATAAATTCTTTTAAATTTAAAAGATTAGTTTTTGAAATTCATCTTTTTTTATTTAATAAAGTTCCATCCAAATCAGTAACAATAACTTTTAACTTCATAACCCCCCAAAGTGTATAAAAAAAAGATATAAAATATATCTTTTATTATATTATAATGATTTAATTTTTTCAATTAATGCATCTTCATCTAAATATCCAATTGATTTCATAACTTCTTGACCATTTTTTAAAAATACAAGTGTAGGCACTGATTGGATTTTATATTGAGAAGCTAAATCATTGAATTGATCAATATCAACTTTAATAAATTTAACATCATGAATTAAACTTTCAACATTTTCAATCACTGGTGATAACATTTTACATGGACCACATCAAGTTGCAAAGAAATCAATTACTACTAATTCATTGTTACTAATGATTTGTTCAAATTCATTTTTATTATTTAAAATCATAAATTTTCTCCTTTTAAAAGTATTAATAATTATATATTATTTTTTTTCAATGCTTCTAACATATTTACAATTTGGAAAATTTGAACATGCGATAAATTTTTGTCTTTTTTTATTCATCTTAATTACTAAGTCACCATTACAATTTGGACATTTTTCATTTAATGATTGTTCAGGTTCTAGTGATTCAGTATATTTACAACTTGGAAAACCACTACAAGCAATAAATTTTGAGCCTAATTTACTCATTCTTATTAAAAGTTCATTTTTATTACATTTTGGACATGTTCTTCCAGTGTGTTCAACTTCAGCCTTAGGAATATTTTTATATGATTCATTAACCTTTTCTAAAAATGCAGGAGTAAAATCTTTTAGATATTGCTGTCAATTTAAAGATCCATTTGCTATTTTATCTAACTCATTTTCCATATTTGCAGTAAATTTAGGAGTAACAATATCTCCAAAATCTTTTTTAAGAAGATTTCTCACTTCTACACCAAGTTCAGTTGGAATAAGTTTGTTTTGTTCTTTGTATGTATATCCTCTTTCATCTCCAATTGATGCCATTTTCGAATATGTAGAAGGACGACCAACACCACTATCTTTTAATGTTGCAATTAGTGTTGCTTCAGTATAGTAAGGTGGTGGACTTTTTTCTTTTTCTTCAATTGAAGGTTCACCCTTATAAATTTCATTAACTTTAAAATTTGGGAATGATTTTTGATATTCTTCCAACGCTTTTGAATAATAATCTAAAACATAATATCCTTTAAAATGTATTTGTTTATATGAACAATAGAAATCATGTTTATTATTCATAAATTCTAATTCATGCTTTAAAAACATTGGAGGCATCATTAATGATGAAATTGTTCTATATCAAATTAATGAGTATAATTTAAAAATTGAACTATCAACTAAATTTTTAATTTTACTTGGTACTAAATTTATATCTGTTGGTCTGATTGCTTCATGAGCATCTTGAATATTATTATTGTTATTATTTAAATTTTTATCAAAATTTTTATTTATATAATCTTCACCAAAATTATTTTTTATAAATGAAAAAGCTTCATTACAAAAATCTTCACTTAATCTTTCTGAATCAGTTCTAGGATAAGAAATTAAACCAATGTGTTGATCGTTTAAATCAATACCTTCAAACATTTTTTGTGCAACAAAAGTAGTTTTGCTGGCATTCCAACCATATGTGCTTGATGCCATTTGTAGAAGTTTATCAGTAGTAATTGGCTTTAACGATTCACCCTTAGTAATTTTAGGTTCATGAATTTTTGTTAGTTCAAAATTATTTGTAAGTTCATTAAATATTGATAATGCATCATCTTTATTTGCAAATTTAAATAAATGTGTTGAATTTGAATTATCATCATATTTTTTAAATTTACAATTAGCGCCTACAAAGTATAATTTCATTCCATTTTCAAGAATTCCATAAATTTCATATCAATTTGAAGGTATGAAATTTAATCTTTCTAAAAACCTTTCTACAACAAAGAAAAGAGCAACTGATTGCACTCTTCCGGCACTTAATGCATTTAACGATTTTTTTGTAAAATTAGATAATTTGTATCCAATAATTCTATCTAAAATTCTCCGAGCAAATTGAGAATTAACTAAATTTAAATCAATTTGTCTAGGGTTCTTTAATGATTCTAAAATTGCTTTTTTAGTTATTTCATTAAATGTAATTCTTTCACATTTTTGTTGATTTTTTTTATCTAAAATATCAAATACATGTCATGCAATTGATTCTCCTTCTCTATCAGGGTCGGTAGCAATATAAATTTCACTGGCTTTTTCAGCAGCTTCTTTGATTTCATTGATAATATATTGTTTTGAATTTTTACCATTTTTGTTTTCAATTATTTGTCAAATTGGTTCAAAAGTTTCAGGGTTATAACCTCTTTTTTTGTTTAATTCTCTAAAATGCCCGCACGTTGCAATAATGTTATATCCATCACCTAAAAATGATTGAATTGTTTTTATTTTATTTGGGGACTCAACTATTATCAATTTATCTTGCATATACAATACCTCTAATTTAAGATTTTACTAAAAAGTTAATGTCATCAATTTGCTTAACAAAAGATAATTGATTTTTATTGAATATATTATTTAACTCAATATTATCTTTATATTTTTCAAGTGAATAAAAGTTTTTTGGTTCATTCTCATAGTTTGATATCAAATACATCAAACGTTCTTTTGAAACATTTTTAATAAAAATTTTATCACTAAATGCATACAATAAACGTTCAATAGTTTGATCAATAGATTTATCAAAATTTGAGTTGTTATATTCACTTAATAATATAATGTTATTATAATTAGTTTTTTTGAATTTAAAATTATTTATTGATTTCTCACATAGAATTATTGCTCTTATTTTTAAAGAAATTATTTTATTAAATAAGTATTCATTTAAATCATTATTTGTAATACAAATTACAACATTATTTTTTGCTAACCTTAATAATTGATCTACTTCATTATGATTTAGATTTCCAATTATAGAAAGTACATTTTTATTTATAAAATTTAAGTTACCTTTATAAAACAATGAAAATGGGGGCATATATATTGTTTTCAGCTTATTAGGATAATTATCGCTAACAATTGGCATATATTCAAAATCAAACTTATCATTCACCTTGTTCACAATATTTCAATCTATTGGTTCTTTATTACTGATTGAATCATATATCATATCTCAATTTCCGTGATATTTTTCTAATAAATATAAAATTAATTTTTTCATTTTAACACCTCATATTTATATAATGAAAAAATCAAAAAAATTATTTAACTTTATATATAATATAGTTGTTATGTATAAATCAATATTTTTGCTTTTGTGCTTATGTGGCCCAATTTTAGGTTATCTTTTTGGTTCAATATTGTTTGCAATTATATTTTCAAAAATATTTAAACACCAAGATATTAGAAAATTTGGTTCTCATAATCCAGGATTTACTAATTCATTGAGAACATATGGTTCTAAAATTAGTGCATTTGTTCTAATTTTAGATATGTTAAAAATAATTATTCCAACAATAATAATTTTTTTATTAATAAAGTTTATTGACACTTTTAATAATAGTATTAATGAATTAAATTTAAAATATGATTTCAATTTTAATTTTCTATTATATTTAACACCTGTTTTTGGAATAATAGGGCATATTTTTCCAATTTATTTTAAATTTAAAGGTGGAAAAGGTGTGTCTTCATATTTTGCCTTATTATTGTTGATCAGTCCATTTTTATTTGTTATATGTGCATTATTGTTAATTGCAATTGTTATTATTAAAAAAATAATGTCTATTGCAAGTTTATCAACAATAATTATATTGCCATTTTTATTCTTAGTTCCAGGGGTAAACTATTTTTATTTATCTGAACAAAATTTTGTATTAACAATTAAATATACAATAGATCCTAATACATTTTTATGATTATTACCAATATTTGGGATTTTAGTTGTTATATCATTATTAATAATTTATAAACATCATAAAAATATTATTAATATTATTAAAAAGAAAGAACCAACATTATCATTTTTAAAATAGTAATAGTTTTCTATTATGAATAATAAAAACTTCTTATTTATAGAAAAGAATTTAAAAAACCAACATTATAGAAAACAATCTATATGGTTGGTTTTTAAATGTTTATATTTTTAGTATGGTGGTTTCGGGCAGAATTGAACTGCCGACACACGGATTTTCAGTCCGTTGCTCTACCGACTGAGCTACAAAACCATGGCGGTCCTGACGAGAATCAAACTCGCGATCTCCTCTGTGACAGAGAGGCATGTTAATCACTACACCACAAGACCAAAAGTGGTTGCGGGAGATGGATTTGAACCATCGACCTTCAGATTATGAGCCTGACGAGCTACCAAGCTGCTCTATCCCGCGATAAACACATATTAATTATAACATAATAATTAATATGATTTTTAAAAATGGCGGAAGATGAGGGATTCGAACCCCCGCGTGAGTTTCCCCACCTTTCGGTTTTCAAGACCGATCCCTTCAACCAGGCTTGGGTAATCTTCCGTTTAATGGTGCTTCTAGCAGGACTCGAACCTGCAACCGACCGATTATGAGTCGGGGGCTCTAACCAATTGAGCTATAGAAGCTAATATGGTGGCTGGACAGAGATTCGAACTCTGGACCTTCCGGGTATGAACCGAACGCTCTAGCCAACTGAGCTATCCAGCCAACTGGTCGGGAAGACAGGATTCGAACCTGCGACCCCTTGGTCCCAAACCAAGTGCTCTACCAAGCTAAGCTACTTCCCGACTATGGCGCACCCTACAGGAGTCGAACCCATAACCTTCTGGTCCGTAGCCAGACGCTCTATCCAGTTGAGCTAAGGATGCGTATTGGAGGTGCCGGTCAGATTCGAACTGACGCATAAGAAGGTTGCAGCTTCTGACCTTACCGCTTGGCTACGGCACCAATTTAAAAATATTAACATATACATTTTATAATATTTAAGGGAATTTTAACAACTTTTTTAATTTTTTTTGAAAACTTTAAAAATTGGTCCACCACCAAGACAAATATTTTCTTGATATAAAACACAAAATTGTCCCGCAACAATATTTTTTTGAGATTCATAACTTACATATAAAATTCCATTATTAATTTCAATATTCACATCCTGAAGTTTTTGTCTATGTCTAAATCTAGCCTTTATGTTATTAAAATGTTTTGGGGTATATAATCAATTAAATGTTCGAATTTCACAACAATTTGATTGTAGATATATATTTTCAAGAGAATTTGGAGCTACATAGATAATTTTGTTGTTAATATCTTTTTTACAAACAAAATATTTTTCTGACAATCCTCCTAGGTTTAATCCTTTTCTTTGACCAATAGTGTAATACATTACACCTTGATGTTCACCGACAATATTATTATTAGTAATATCAATAATTTTTCCAGGTTGGTTTGGAATATAATTTTGAAGAAAATTTCTAAAATTTCTTTCTCCAATAAAACAAATTCCAGTTGAGTCTTTACGATTAAAGTTAGGCAAATTAATTTGTTTAGCAATTTCTCTCACTTCTTGTTTTAATAAATTTGAAAGTGGAAAAATAATTTTAGAAAGATAATTTTTATTTATTTCACATAAAAAATAAGTTTGATCTTTATTTTCATCTTTGCACAAACTTAAACAATATTGATCATCTTTTTTAGTTATTTTTGCATAATGTCCAGTTGCAATATAATCACAATGAAAATTTTCAAATGCATATTTTAAAAATGCATCAAATTTAATATATTTATTACATAATACATCAGGATTAGGAGTATTTCCATTATTGTATTCATTAATAAAATATTGAAAAACATAATCTCAATATTCTTTAATAAATTCAACACGATACAAAGGAATATCAAGGTGTTTTGCAATTTTTTGAGCTACATCATAGTCAATTTGTGCATCGCAAACGTCAAATTCACTAGAATAATTAGTTTCATTATTGATTAATGAATCTCAATTTTGCATAAAAACCGCAATGACATTATATCCTTGTTGTTTTAATAAATAAGCAGATACTGCGCTATCAACTCCACCAGATAAACCAATAACTACTGTTTTATTTTTCATTTAATTGTTCTCCATTTAGACTAAAACGAGAAGCTGAAAGAATTTTAACTTTAATAATTTCTCCAGGTTTTGCATTTCCAGTAAAATTAACTACTTTTTGTTGAGGACTATAACCTGTTAAAATATCCTTATTAGTTTTAGATTTTCCTTCAACCAAAACTTCTAAAGTCATTCCAATATATTTTTCATTATTTTCTTTGGCATATTTTCGAACTAATTCGTTTAGAGTTTCTAGACGTTTTTTCTTAGTTTCTAAACTAATATTGTCTTCTATTTTTGCTGCTGGTGTTCCTTCTCTTGGTGAATAGATAAAAGTATATGCATTATCATATTTTACATAATTAAATAAATCTAATGTTTTTTGGAATTGTTCATCTGTTTCATTTGGGAAACCAACAATAATATCTGTTGAAATAGAAACATTAGGAATATTTTCTCTAATATAGTCAATATATGACTTGTATGTATCTATTTTCATTTTTCTATTCATTTTTAATAAAATTTCTTCATCACCAGATTGAATTGGTAAATGAATAAATGGCATAATGTTATCATATTTTTTCATAACATTTATAATTTCATTATTTCAATCAAAAGGATTTGAAGTTGTAAATCTTAATCTTTTAACTCCAGTTTTTGCAATTTCTTCTAGTAAATTTCAAAAATAAAATTGAGAATTTTCAAAATCCTTACCATATGAGTTAACATTTTGACCTAACAAAGTTATATCTTTGTAGCCAAGTTTAATTAATTCATTTACTTCTTCAAGGATATCAGTTAATTTTCTACTTCTAACCTTTCCTCTAGTATATGGAACTATACAGTATGTACAAAATTTATCACATCCATACATAATATTGACTCAAGCCTTAATATTTGAATCACGGACAGATGGTAAATTTTCAACAACATCACCTTCTTTTGCTCAAACTTCAACAACAGTTTGTTTATTCAAAAGAGTTTCTTCGATAACATTTGGTAATCTATAAATATTGTGGGTACCAATTATAAAATCAACATGTTCATGAGTTTCAATTATTCTTTTAACAACCCCTTCTTCTTGTGACATACAACCTGCAATTCCAAAAATGAAGTTTGGATTTATTTGTTTTATTTTTTTTAATAATCCAATTTCACCAAAGACTTTTTCTTCAGCATTTTCTCTAATTGCACATGTATTTAGAATGACAAAATCAGAAGTATAAATATCTTCATTTCATGTATAACCTAATAATTCTAAAATACCTTTCATTATTTCTGTATCTCTTAAATTTGATTGACAACCATAAGTTCTAATATGATATGTTTTGGATTTTCCAATATTGATAATATTTGTAGGGATTTCAAAACTATCATAAATATGTGTAGAATTATTAATTCTTTTTCTTGCTTTATCCATATTAGGCATAAAATATTTTGAATAATCAATTTTTCTTTTGTTGTTCATATTTACCTCTTTAACATTATTATTATATAAATTTCTAAAAAATATTATTTTTTTTTATATAATTTAAAGATATGAAAAAGTCAATTTATTTAACTATTGGATCTGCTTTATTTACAAGTTCAGTTGTAGCTGCTGGAGTATTGTTGCCTACTGTTACTTCAGTTTCTTCATCTTTTGCATTTAATTTATATAATTTTAGTTCTAATAATGATGCAAAATTATATTTTAATAAAAATGATTTTCAAGCAATTAATGAAAATTATAAAAATTTAATAATTGGTAATTCAAATATTAATAATGGTACTTATATATTGTATATAGGTAGCCAAGGTTATTCAACAAACAATACTTTTTTGTATGGTTCACAATCAGATGTAGCTTCAACTGTCTCAGAAGTAAATCAACAACCTGAGTTATTAGGAGATTTTGGTGTTGGTTTGAAATTTTTTGAAAAATTAGAAACCCAACCAAAAGTTTTATTATTGCAAGATGAATTAACTTATGCAGACTATCAAGATAAAGAAGAATATGAAAATTTAGTTAGAGAGTATCAAAATATTGACCTATCTAGTGCTAATTATGATTCTGAATCAGAAGAAGTTAAAAAGAAAAATTGAGCAGATACGGCTCCAAAATTTAGTAGTGAACCTGGCGCAACTTATACAACTTGAGATGGCAAAACTGAATATTTTAGAAAAACTAATAAATTTCCAATTTTCTTTAATGAAGTAGTTTCCTTTGTAAAAGCTAATTTTAATAATTTATCAAATATAAATACTTCAGATGGAATTTTGATTGGTTACAAAAATGGAAAGATTTGCTCTGATTTTTCTGGTTCTTTTACGTCAAATTCAGGTTCTACAGAAGGAAATACAACAACAAAATCTTTATTTTTTCAATCATTTTCAACTAAACAACAGGCTACAAATAATTTTACAAATTGATTAAGTGATAATTATGGACTTAAACAGTAAATTACTTGAATTAAAAAATATTTGTATTAATAATAATATCCCAATTATTAGAGATAATACATTAGATTTAATTTTGAATTGAATTAAAAATAATGATATTTATTCTATCCTAGAAATCGGAACTGCTTATGGTTATAGTAGTTTAGCTTTTTCAATGAATGAAAAAATTAATTTTATTGAAACTATTGAAAAAAATTTTAATAACTATAAAATTGCTATTGATTTTATAAGTCCTTTAAAAATTGAAAAATTAAATTTATTAAACATAGATGCATTTGAGTATGAAACTAATAAAAAATTTGATCTAATTTTTATTGATGGACCAAAATCTAATCAAATAAAATTATTTAATAAATATTTACATTTTTTGTCAGATAATGGTGTAATATTTATTGACAATTTGTATTTAAATAAAATTAGAAATATTCCAGAAGAAAGTAAGACAAATTCACAAAAAAATATTATAAAAAAAGTTGATGAATTTGTTAATTATCTCAAATCACAAAAATCTTGAAAGTTTGAATTAATTGATATTGATGATGGAGTAGGAATTGTTAAAAAATATGAATAATAATCAACATAAACGTTATAAAATAACCGAAAAAACTGAAAAAATAATGGATAAAAATAAATCTAATATCCATATTTCTAGAAATTTTAAGATTTTAATCCTAATCATTGCTTATTTATGTTGTGTTGGTGCAATTTTAGGTTTAATATTTACTATTTTATATTAATTAGCACTATTTTTATTAGAGTGCTAATTTTTGTGGTATACTAATAATGTATTAATAAAAATATTTAATTACATGATAGGTAAAAGGAGAAAATAGATATATGGCAAAAGAAATAATTTTAGGTATTGATTTAGGTACTACTAATTCTGCAGTTGCAATAATGGATGGTAAAAAACCAATAATTTTGGAAAATCCTGAAGGAAAACGTACAACACCATCTGTTGTATCTTTTAAAGGAGATGAAGTAATTGTTGGAGATGCTGCAAAACGTCAAATGATTACTAATCCAAACACAATTGTGTCTATTAAACGTCATATGGGTGAAAAATACGAAGTTGATGTTGATGGAAAAAAATATACTCCTGAAGAAATTTCAGCAAAAATTTTAGCTTATATTAAAAATTTCGCAGAAAAGAAAATTGGACATAAGGTAAATAAAGCAGTTATAACTGTTCCTGCATATTTTAATGATGCACAACGTCAAGCTACTAAAAATGCTGGAAGAATTGCTGGTCTTGAAGTAGAAAGAATTGTTAATGAACCAACAGCTGCTGCTTTAGCTTATGGTTTAGAAAAAACTGATAAAGAACAAAAAATCTTGGTATTTGATTTAGGTGGTGGAACTTTTGACGTTTCTGTTTTAGATATGTCAGATGGTACATTTGAAGTTGTATCAACATCTGGTGATAATGAATTAGGTGGTGATGATTGAGATAATGCAATTATGAATTGAATTATTGAAGAATCTAAAAAAGACTTCAATGTTGATTTATCAAAAGATAAAATGGCTATGCAACGTTTAAAAGATGCTGCTGAAAAAGCTAAAATTGAATTATCTGGTCAATTAACAGCTCAAATTTTATTACCATTTATTGCAATGAACGAAAATGGCCCTATTAACATTGAAAAAGAATTAACAAGAGCAAAATTCGAAGAAATTACTAAATCTTTATTATTACGTTGTAAAAAACCAGTTGAAGATGCAATTAAAGAATCTGGATTTAGCAAGGATCAAATTGATGAAGTTTTATTAGTTGGTGGTTCAACAAGAATGCCAGCAGTTCAAGAACTAGTAAAAGAAATTACTGGCAAAACTCCAAATCATTCAATTAATCCTGATGAAGTTGTTGCAATGGGTGCAGCAGTTCAAGGTGGTGTATTAAGTGGAGAAGTTGATGACATCTTATTAATTGACGTTACTCCATTAACATTATCAATCGAAACAATGGGTGGTGTTGCTACTCCATTAATTAAACGTAATACAACAATTCCAGTAACAAAATCACAAATCTTTAGTACTGCAGTTGATAATCAGCCAAGTGTTGACATTGTAATTGTTCAAGGTGAACGTCCAATGGCTAGAGATAATAAATTATTAGGTAATTTCCAATTAACAGGTATTCAACCTGCTAAGGCTGGTGTTCCTCAAATTGAAATTAGTTTTAGTATTGATGCAAATGGTATTATGTCAGTCAAAGCTAAAGATTTAAAAACTAATGAAGAAAACTCAATTACAATTAAGGATTCACAAGGGTTAAGTGAAGAAGAAATTCAAAGAATGGTAAAAGAAGCTGAAGAAAACAAGGAAAAAGATGAAGAAGTTAAAAAACAAGCTGAATTAAAAAATAGAGCTGAAAGACTTATTATTGAGTTCGAAACAGTCTTATCTTCTCCTGAATTCCCAGCAGACAAAAAATCAGAATTAGAAAAAGAAATTAATGAAATTAAAGAATTGCTTTCTGCAAATAAATATTCTGAATTAGAACAAAAAATTACAGCATTAGAACAAGCTTTTGCACAAGCTAGTCAAATGTTTAACAACATGAACCAAAATGCTGAAAATGAAGCTGATGTAAAAGAAGAAAAAACAGAAGAAAAATAATATCAATAACAAAAACATTAATGATAATGTATAAATAATTGTGGAAACTCCTTACAGGTAAAATATAAGTAAGGAGTTTTTATTATGTCTGAAAAAAATAAAGTTGATCCTAAAATAGCAGAAATTGTAAGCAATTTTAAAGTTTCTTCTCT
>JAHLFM010000017.1 GCA_018883815.1 Candidatus Ureaplasma intestinipullorum | reverse complement strand
AAATTCAAACTCAAAAATCAATTTCTAATGTCTTGACTTCAATTGCTACAAATGCTCAACTTGATACAACTCAACTTACTCAAGCAATTCAGAATATAAATAATGTTAATAAATTGAATTCAATGTTGAATGATAAATTAGGTTTTGTTAAACAAAATATACCAATTGGTAGCCAAAATTTAATTAGTAATGTTGAATTAACTCTTGAAAATAATAGTGGTATTATTGCTATCCAAGGATCTATTCAATTGACAAATGGACAAACTATTAGCATACAAAAAACTAATACTACATTAAAGGTTGTTAATTTTAATCAACCAACATTTAATACATACATTAAAACACATGTTAACCAATCTAGCCAGTTAAATTCAACAAACATTAAAAGTACTATTATTTCTTCAAGTTCAGGTTTAGATAATACTAATTTAAAATCTGCAAATGCGACTGCACACCAAACACCAACTCTTGATCCAGATAGTAATAATAGTTATTTTCAATATGATTTTACATTTAATTTACAAGATGGATATTGTTTTTATGATAATCCAAGTTCAATCACAGATACAAAAACATTAAATAATGTATTTACAGGCATTATTCATAATGCAACAATTTCAAATGTTGATAGAGTTATTAACCAAATTAAACAAAATGCAAGTTCAATTAGTAATTTAAATACTTTATTAACTAACCAACAAAAAATTGAGGAAATTGTTAAAAACGCAAATATTGTTAGTGATAATAATTTGATTGATACAGTTAAATTAACAGATGTTACAACAGAATCTGATACTAATGTTACATTGCAATTAATAGTTACATTAAAAACTGGTCAGGAAGCGATAAATAAAGAAATTCCAACAAACATTAAGATTGTTAAGATTAATCAAGATTCATTAAAACAATATTTCAAACAATCTGTAACTACAAAATCAATGATTGACAATAGTAATTTAATTAATACATTATATAGTTCAAATGGAAGTGGAATAATTAATAATTGTTTAGCAAATACAACAAGCATTGCTTCTACAAAATATATATATCAAAATCTTCCAGGCACAAACATTCCGTATTATAAATATAATTTAACATTGAATTTAAACGATGGTTATTGTTTTTATGATTTTAGTAATAAAAAATTAACTTCTACACAAACAATAACTGAAGTTCTTTCTGGAATTAAATATGATATTAATCCAAATTCAGCAACTTTAGTAACTAAATTAAATAGTATTAATTCATATTCTCAATTACTACAATATTCTAAAAATACAAGTAATTCATTATTAAAATTGGTTAAAGGCACAATTGGATATGTTGATAAAGATTATTGAGTTAGATGTGTAGAAAATATTACATTAACAAATGTTTCTGATAAAGTTAATATTTCTTTTGATGTTAAATTTAGTACTGACAAAGTAGTTAATGTATCGGCGACTACAAATGTTACAATTTTAACATTTAATAATTCAACATTTACAACTGCGGTTGGAAAAGTTAATACTGAAACAGATCTTAATAATAGTGCAAAATTAAAGAAATTAATAGAATCTTCATTATCAGTGACAAGAAGTGGTACTGTTTCAACTGCTACTTCCGAAAGATTAAGTAATTATTATAATGATACTGTCACTAGATTAAATTATTATAAATATAATTTTGCTTTTACATTAGATGATCAATATTGTTTCTTTAATAATAATAATCGAACAATATCAAATAAAAAGAATTTAAATTCAGGATACAAAACAAAGATAATTGTTCCTAATTCAATTGATTCTCAATTTAATAAACTTATTGATAAATTAACAAATATGACATTAGAAGATGGCACTAATTGTTTTACAAATATTTGTGATGGTACTAATTATTCAGAACCAAGCACATGAAGATTTAAAAATGATATTGTATATACAATAACAGGATTAGACAAATCTGTATTTAAGAGCATTTCAATTCAAAATGCAGGTTTAGACCCTAGTAATGGAATGATTAAATTTAGAATTAGTGCAGTGTTAAATGCACCATATCAATATAAAGGTTCAAATACAATAAACCAAGAAGTATTAACAAAGACTTATGATCCTAATAGTGAATATAATAAGAGTTTATTTATTTTTGATGGTGCAAGTTGTATAAGGGGTGTATCTGGTGTATATACTTCTAAACATCCACAAACTTTATATTTTCCAAAATCATGTACTTCAATAAATGGTCCTAATCGTTCAGGTTTTGAAGGAAATGTTGTTTCTAGCAAACTAGACTTTAGATTTTCAAAAATTGCTAATATTATTTCAGGTTCAACATTTAGAAATAACTCTAGTATTGTAAATATAACTTTTAATGGAAATAAAAATTTTCTATTCAATGGTGGTAATACTAATAAATACAATTTTGCAGATATGAGAAATTTAGAGTCTATAGATTTATCTAACACTTTAATTACTAATATTCCGGAAGGTACATTTCAAAACAATTCTAAATTATCAACAGTTAGATTATCTGGTTGTCAATACCTAAGTGATATTTACGAAAATGCATTTTTGAATTGTTCCGCTTTAACAGAATTAGATTTTTCTTCTCATACCCTTATAAGCGTTGGACAAAATGCATTTAAAGGTTGTACAGCATTGAGAAAAATTTATGTAAAAGATTTTAATTCGTGAAGCTTGATTAATACTGCCATGCAGTATGCAGGTTTTGAAAATGTATCAATTCAAATTGTAGGAAGTAACTAAATTTATTATTCAATTATTATAGATTAATATGTATTTGATTAATCTTGTTTAAAAAGATTGTGCATTAAATATGCAAGAATTAAATTCCTATATTATAATTAATATAGGATAAATTCAAATTTATTCATAGTATTAATTTTTTAAAAATAGGTGGAAACACCTATTTTTTTATTTTCTGTTGTTTTCCTTTTTCTTGTTCTAATTGATCAATACGTTCTTTTAGAGATTCAATAATTATTATCAATTCATCACGATCTAATTTTTTAAATGCTTTTTTATAATCAATTTTTTTAGTTTGTTCTATTTTTTTTTCTAGCCATAGCATTTATTTTATATTCCTTATTTTTTATAAAATTTCTATAATTGATTGTATCTAATTTAATATAAGATAAGCACTAAGTCCAGTTAATTTTTTAACTCTATTTTTAAGATTTCCTCAATAAAATCTAAAGGCACTACTTTCAGTTCATCCAAGAGATAATTCTTGTTCATATAACTCTAATGGATTTACATCATGCTGAATTTTTTTAATAATAATTGCTGTTTGGTAAGGTCTATGTCAATTCCCCATTTTTGCCTCTTTTCTGGGCAATTTATCTAAAACTCTCTAAATTATTTAAAAAAATACACTGAATCAATTGGTTATAAGCCAATTTAATGTACAGTGTATTTGATTATTGTATTTATTTATTAAAAATAATTCCTTTTATTCTTGTCATTGATAAAATTGCATCTATGATACCTTGTGTACCAAACCCTGAATTTTTTACACCACTAAATGGAAAGATATCTGGTCCTCTTGATGAAGACCTATTAATATTGACAGTTCCACATTCTAATTGTAATGCAATTGATTCAGCCCGTTCAATATTGTTAGTGAATATTGAAGCTTGTAATCCATATTCTGATTCATTACAATATTTTATAACTTCATCAATAGTATTGAATTCGATTATTGGAATAACTGGGCCAAAAGGTTCTTCTCATGCCAATCTCATATCTGTTGTAACATTATCAATAATCATAGGTCATAATAAATTGTCTTGATGTTTAATTTCTAAACATGATTTTGCACCATTATTGATTGCTTCATTTACTAAATCCATTACATAATTAGCACTAGAAATACTAATTAATGGAGTAATAAATTTATTTTCAAAAGGATCACCCACAGTTAAATCTTTGACTTTTTCTATTACTAATTCAACCAATTTATTATGGTTTTGAGGAGTTACAAAAACTCTTTTAATTGCAGTACAACGTTGGCCATTATAACTTAGTCCGCCTTTAACAATTTCATTAGCAGCTAATTCTAAATCAGCATCATCTAGAATGATTGCAGGATCTTTTCCACCCATTTCTAAAACTAGCGGTATTTTGTGACAAACTTCACTTATATGATTTCCAACTCTTGCACTTCCAGTAAATGAAATCATATTTACTAATTTGTGAGTTATTAGTAAATCCCCAATCTTACTTCCTTTACCAACAACACAATTTACAACACCTTCTGGAAAACCTGCTTCATAAAATAATTGACTTACCCTTGCACCGATTATACTTCCTTGGGTTGCAGGTTTATATACAACAGTATTTCCAGAAATTAATGCTGGCACCAATTTTGCAAGTAATAAATTGAATGGATAGTTAAAAGGACTTATTGCAAGAACAACACCTAATGGTTCTCTTATGAATTTACCAACCTTGCCCTTGATTTTGTGTTGTGATTCATCAATAATCATTGGATTTCTAATAATGTTTTCATATTGTTCAATTGTTTCATCAAGATACTCAATTGTTCTTTCAATTTCTACTTTTGAATCTTTATATGATTTTGAAATCTCATTTACCAAAATATTACTTAACTCATCAATATTTTCTAATACTAATTTTTTAAATTTTAGTAGTAATTCTTTTCTGTATTCAAAACTTGTTGACGCTCATTGTTTAAAGGCATTATGTGCAGATTGCATTGATGAGTTAACTAATATTTCTTCATCAATGTATGGAATTGTTGCAAATGGTTGATTGTTGATAGGTGAATTTATAGTTATTTTTTCACTTGAATCAATTAATGAACCATTAATTAATATAGGATAATTTTTCATTATTTAAACTTCTTTCTCAATTAAAAAATTTGCTAATTTAGTAAAACTTATATTCATATAACAATAATATTTATTTGCAATTTCTAACATTTGAATATCAACAATTTGCATATATTGATTTGTTATGTAATTATAAATATAAATCTTAGAGTGTAATTTTTCATTGTTAATTATAACAATGATTTTATCTTTTTCATTAATAGAATCTATTGATGCTTGAAAATCATTTTTGAATTCCTTATGAACAATAGAATTTGATAATTTTTGCTTTAGTTCAAGATATAACATTTCAATAAAATCATTTGAACTTTTTATGGAAAAAAACATTTTATCAATAATCTTATTTAAACTTTCTAGACAATATTTTTCCTGTTTAATTTCTTCACAAATTATAAGCTCATTTGACTTATTATGCTCTAATTTTTCAATAATGTATCCAGAATATATTGGAAAATTATTATCATGTAAAAATTTAGTGCAATCAAACATGTTAATATTTTCAATATAATTTGGTTCAATTTTTATTAAATTAAACTGATGTGATAATACTGCTAAAAATGCATTTTTTAATTCATATAAAGCTTTTAGTGTTTCATGTTTATCCATGTTTTATCTCCTGAATTTGTTTATAATATCTAATTACATATATAATACCTGAAATTAAACTTAATGCAAGACTTGTATACATTAAAAAGTTTTGAATTAATCAATAATATATTCCACTATCAACTGTGTAACTTACACCAATGAACATAACAACAATAATTGCAATCATTGTGTTCACTGTTTTTAATTTTCCATAAATATTTGCAGCGATTACAATGTTTTGATTCGAAGCTACCATTCTTGTTCCATCAATAATAATATCTCTAATTAACATTATTATTGGAATTCAAATAGGTATTAAATTTAAGTTAGGAGCAGCAAGGCAAAAGAGTGTTGAATTAGTTAATATTTTATCTGCGAGTGGATCTCAAAATTTGCCAAAATTTGATATTCATTTGTATTTTCTTGCTAAATAACCATCAGCAGCATCTGTTATTGAAGCAACAATAAATAATATTGCCCCAATTAAAAGATTTAGCTTAATATCAATATTTGTATTTTGAAAAGAAAAAGAGTATATTATTGGACCAAAATTAATCAACAATATTGGAATAATAATTGGAACAATTAGAATTCTAATAATTGTTAAGTAGTTTGGAATATACTCTTTTTTAAATAATTTATTTTGTTTATTATTCATAATTTTAGAAATTTAATAGACCATGTGTTCTTGGGAAAGGAATAGCATCACGAATATTGTTAACCCCAGTTAAGTACATAACAAGTCTTTCAAAACCTAATCCAAATCCGCTTGACATAAAGTAACCATATTTTCTTAAATCTAAATATCATTTTAATGGTTCAATATCCATTTTTAATTCTTCACAACGGTTTAGTAATTTTTCATAACTATCTTCACGCTGAGAACCACCTATAAGTTCACCAATTCCAGGAACTAACAAGTCTGATGCGGCAACTGTAATACTATCATCATTTTGTTTCATATAAAATGCTTTTATATCTTTAGGGTAGTTATATAAAAATACTGGACCATTTATAACTTTTTCACATAAATAACGTTCGTGTTCACTACCTAAATCCATTCCAAAATGAATATTATTATCTTCAAAAACATGTCCATCAGCTACAGCCTTTGATAAAATTTCAATACCTTCTTTATAAGATAATTTTGCAAATTTATTATTTAATAAATAGTCAATTCTTTTTGGAATTTCACTATCAATTTCATTTCCAAAGAATTCAATTTCGCTTTGACAAACTTTTTTATAATGACCAACAACATGTTTAATCATTGCCTCAGCAATTTCCATTAAATTTGGCAAGTCACAAAATGCAATTTCAGGTTCAATCATTCAAAACTCTGCTGCATGTCTTGCAGTATGAGATTTTTCTGCTCTAAATGTAGGCCCAAAAGTATAAATTTTTTTGAATGCCTGAGCATATGCCTCACCTTGTAATTGACCAGTTACTGATAAACACGCTTTTCTACCAAAGAAATCTTCTTTATCATCTGTAGTTACAAAGAAAGTTTCACCTGCACCTTCACCATCATTTGATGTAATAATTGGACTAGCAGTTCAAACATAACCATTTTGATGAAAGAATTCATGTATAGCATATGCTAATTCTGATCTTGCTCTCATTACAGCGCTAAATAATTTAGTTCTAGGTCTTAGGTGAGCAACATCACGTAGGAATTCTAAACCATGTTTTTTATTTTGAAGAGGATAATCTTCATCACTTTGCTTTAAAAGTTTAATTTCTTTAGCAACAATTTCGAATGGTTGTTGTGCTTGAGGAGTTAAAATAACTTCCCCTACAACTTTAATTGCTGATCAAACTCTTGCTTGTGCTATTTCTTCAATATTAACAATTTTATCTTTTTTATAAACAATTTGTACACTTTCAAAGCAAGTCCCATCATTTAATGAAATAAAACCAATAGTTCCATTAAATCTATTAGTTTTTGCAAATCCTTCTAATTCAATAGTTTGATTTTCAATATCTTTATATTTAGATATAAGTTCTTTAATTTCCATCATATAAAAGTCCCCTTGTTATCATCTTAATTAAAAAGAAAAGTGTATCATACAACACGATACACTTCTGTATTATGTTGAAAAAACTATAACAAAAATTTAGTTATTATTTTTATTATTGTTATTATTTAAATTATTTGATAATTCCATATAAGTTTTTGTAAGATCAATTAATTGATCTCTAACTTTATCTAATTCAGCAACTTGTGCTTCAGTGATTTTTAATAATTTCATAAAATTCTCCTTAAACTTATATATACTAATTATTATTATAAACTTTTAATTCTAAAACTTTATCTTTTTTTTCTCAAGAGACATTTATATCTTCTCTTCCTACATGTCCATATGTTGAAGTTTTACAAAATTCTTGATTAAATAAATCTAAATCTTTAATAAAGTCATTTACTCTTAATTTAAAGTGTTTTTTAACAATATCAATAAGTTCAGATTCACTAAATTTTGAAGTTCCAAATGTATTTATAGAAATTGAAATTGGTTCTGGCATTCCAATTCCAAAAGATAGTTGAATTTCGCATTTCTTAGCTAATCCAGCAGCAACAATATTTTTAGCAATATATCTTGCAAAATATGAACCACTTCTATCTACTTTTGAAGGATCTTTTCCACTAAATGCACCACCACCATGTTTTGCATATCCTCCATATGTGTCTACAATGATTTTTCTCCCAGTAAGTCCAGTATCTCCAATTGGTCCACCAATTACAAATTTCCCAGATGGATTCACAATTTGTTTAAAATCTGTATTTAGGTTGTATTCTTTTGCGAGTTCAATCATTTTTGATCCTACAAATTTTTGGATTGTTTCTAAATTAACATTTTCTGAATGTTGAACAGATGCTAACATTGTGTGTATTAAAGGCTTTGATGGATTTGTATAATCAATTGTTACTTGTGATTTCATATCTGATTTCAATCAATCAACTTCATTGTTTTTTCTAGATTCTTCTAATTTTTGAACTAATTTATGCGCAAGAACAATTGGTAAAGGCATTAACTCTTTTGTCTCATCACATGCATAACCAAAAACAATACCTTGATCCCCTGCACAGATTTCATTATTAGTTTTAAAAACTGCTTGATTTATATCAGATGATTGTGAGTTAATATTTGAAATAATTGTAAAATCAGATTCACTATATCCTAAAGGAATAAGAATATTTCAAGCTTCTTTTACTACATCAACATATGCATTAGTTGTAATTTCTCCACCAATTACAATTAATCTATTAGATGCAAAAACCTCACAAGCTACCTTACTATTCTTATCATTTTTAAGACATTTATCTAAAATTGCGTCTGAAATTTGATCACAAATTTTATCTGGATGACCAGGACCTACTGATTCTGATGTAAATAAAATTTTATTCATATTATTTTCCTCTCTTTTTAAATTTAATTAATTCATTACCATAAAACGCTATCATTGCGGCTTGATCACCAGTATATTTAAGTAGTGGAATATCAATTTGATCAATATTTAGCTTTTGCATTTCGCTTCTTAATAAACTATTTGCAGAAACTCCACCACCTAAACTTATACATTTAATATTAATATTTTCAGATAGGGCATATTTTACTTTTTTCATAACATCATCTATTGCAAATTTTTGGAATGAACTTGCAATAGCAATTGGATCTATTTCTATTCCTAATTGTTTTTTGTTATGGACATAATTTATTATAGAAGTTTTTAGTCCTGAAAAACTAAATTTTGCAGCAGCTGACATTGGTTGCATAAACTTTAAGTTAGTTTTATTATCATCATAATTTTTATCAATAACTGGACCTCCTGGATAATTTCAACCTACGACCCTAGCAACTTTATCATAAACTTCTCCAAGAGCATCGTCTTGTGTTTCATTAAGTACAGAAATATCTTCAAAATCATTTACAAGATATATTGAGCTATGGCCTCCACTTATTACAACTGATAACATTGGGAAAAGAGGTTTTCCAGACTCTATATATGCCGAGAAAATATGACCATATAAATGATTAACAGGAACTAATTCAGCATTAATAATACTTGCCAATGTTTTTGCAAAAACTTTTCCGACATATAAACAACCAGGCAATCCTGGATTGTTTGTAAAAACTATGTGAGTAATTTCGTCTGCATTAATTTTAGATTCTTCTAAAACTTTTAAAAAAACATTATGGATATTTTTTAAATGATATCTATTTGCAACTTCAGGAACTACACCACCATATGTGGCTTGAACATCAGATGATGTTGTTGTATAATGGGCAATTATTTTATCATTTTTAATAATTGCCATGCTTGTTTCATCACAACTTGTTTCAATGCCTAAAATTGTCATAATTTACTCCTAAATCTATACTAATAAATATTATTATATGTATAATTAATATATATTATTAATAATGAAGAAAAATATTTTTGAAAGTAATAAAAAATATAACTATAATTTCACCAAATTAACTGACAAGGGATTCAAAATTAAGAATCAACGTAAATTGTCGGCTTTTTGTTACAATTATGGGTTTTCTAGGGTTATCAATGGTTATGCTGCATGTTTATTAGACTCGCATTCAAATTTTGTAGGTGAAATTGATACAAATCAATTGCTTAAACTTGCAAAATTTGATAGGAAATTAGGGATAATTTTGCTTGAAAGTATATTGGATTTTGAAGCAAGGTTTAATTCAATATTAGTTTCCTCATTATTAAAATTTTATAATCTTGAAAATGATTATGTTTTAACTTATAAAAATTCTAATTGATTAGAAATTGAATCATCAGAAATTAAAAAAAAATTAATTAGTAATTTATACCAAAGTACCGATTCTAATTTATTAAAATCATATACCAAAATAGATATTAATAGAATTAAAAATGATGAAAGTTCTTTTGAACCTCCATTATCAACACTCTCATTATCTTGAACATTTGGAACACTTATTAATTTATTTGAATTTTTAAATCCAAAACTACAAAATGACATAATTAAGGAATGTTTAAACACAAATATTTCAACTGAATCATTTTTATGGTTATGTAATGTAGTTAGAAAATTAAGAAACAAAATTACTCACAATGATTTTATTTTAGTTTCACGTTTTAAAGTTAATGAAGAAATTAAAAAATATTTGAATATGGACAAAAATAATAATTTTCTTCAAATAAAACACATTGCAAATTTTTTAGATAAAGTAGATTGATTTAATAAACTTTCTTTTTTTTCAAAGAGTCTTCAACAGAGGATTGAAAAATTAGTTTATAAATTTAGATTTAAATACATTGTAAAAAGAAAAACTTTAAAATATTTGGGATATGAATGTTAAAAAGTAAGGGGATAGTTATGATAGATAAAAAACAAAATGGTGAAGAATTATTCTTAATTGACAATGAGGACTTTACAGAGAATTTGTCAACAGATACAAAAAGTATTAAATCAGAACAAGAAGTCCAATTAACTTCAAATTTAAATTTAAATATTGAGAATATAGATAAAATATCTCTAAAATCCGAAAATAATAATCCAGACATAACTCAATTTTTAGTTGATGATTTTGGGGATGGAGAACCTATTTTGTATAACGGTTCAATAAAAAAAGATAATAGAGCAATCAAAATTAAATTAGCCAATTTAACTACTACTAATCCAAAAGATATGTGTATTAAGGCAAAATTAACAAAAGATACTATTGATGTATCTCGTTTTGTTGATTTTAATACTGTTCAAAAATTTATAAAATCACCAACTGAAAAAATTGAATTTTCTAATTTAATAACAAGTTCTAGTGATATTGATTATTATTTAAGTGCAACAAAAACTCCTGGAGAATTTTTGGCTTGTCTTCAAAATTATGATATTCCTATTTCTGAATCAAAAAAGAATGATTTATATAAAGATTTTAATTCTGCAAAAGCTAAGATTATTCAAAATATTTCAAATAAAACATTTGATCAAAAAAGAAAGTTTGATTCAATTATTCGTAAAAATAAAAATATTGTTGACAATACTGGTGTTTATTCATTATATTTAGCAACTAATTTTTTAGTAGGTTGTACAAAAACAGGTGTTTTATTAAATTCACCAATAATATTATTTCAAGTAGAAATGAATTTTTCTTCTGGAAACTATATATTAAAACATTCAAAACCTAAATTTGTAGTTAATGAAAAATTATTAACATTATTAAAAAAAGAATTTAATTTAAATTGAATAGTAAGCGATTTAGCAAAAATTGAGGATTATAATACATTACTTAAAATAATTCAAAAAGATATCAATATACCTATTAAAAGCGTTTCTTCAGAAAATCATGAATTTAAGGAATTTACAAATAGTGAACTAAGTAAATTTACTGAATTAGAAGTTTATGATTCTACATTATTAGGTATATATGAACCTTCAGGTGGTGCTTTAAAGGAAAATCTAGAACGTTTAGTTGATTTAAATATTGATCCATTTATTAGCAAGAATGAATATTCAGATTCTAAATTTATTAATCAAGAAATTAATGGTGAACCTTTAATAGAAATTGGACGTCCATTAAATATTTATCAAAAATATGCAATTCGTTCTGCATTGTATCAAAACACATTAATTTATGGTCCACCCGGAACGGGTAAATCAGAAGTTATTGCAAATATTATTGCAAATGCAATTGTTAATTTAAAAACAGTATTAGTAGTTTCTGAAAAGAAAGCAGCCTTAAACGTTTTACATGATCGTTTACAACATATTTCTAAATTAGCACTTTTTATTTATGATTTAGATGACAAAAGAGGCTTTTATGAAAAAATAGCTGCAATTGGTGAAAAAATTCTAAATATGCGTTTTGATGACTTTGGTAATGTTGCAACAAAAGATTTTGATTTAAAAAATAAGATTGAATCATCTACAAAATGACAAAAAGTTCAAAATGCACATTTAAAAGTTAGAGAATATATTAATAAACTTATTAAATTAAATAATGCTGTTGATTCACTTGGTACAACTTTCACACAATATATAAACGCAAATGCTAATGTTGACAAGAAATTATTGAAATATGCAAAAGATTCAAATATTATTGATTTTATAGAATCATTAATGCGTAAATACTCTTTTACAAGTACTAAAAATTTCTTTGCCAAATTTAATGAATATAAAGATTTTTTATTAATTAATGGTATTAATGAAAATACAATTACAAATACATTGAAAGAAGAAAAGTTATTAATTACTAAATATCAATTATCTGATAATTTGCTTCAATATATTATTGAAAATGAAAAAGAAATTCCAAATAAAGTTGCAAAATTAACTAACTTTTTTGAAATCTATGGATTAAAAAATGATGAAAAATTTAACCAAATTTTAAATAAAAATCCTCATTTATTAGCTATTCAACAAGTAAAAATAACTGAATTTATTAATCAATTTGAAAAATATTATGGTCCAAAAAAATTCATGTCATTTTTAATTGAACAATTTGATCAATTGCAAACATTTTTAGATGCATACAATAGTGCAAACGACCCAAAAACAAAATATACGTTGTTATTTAATTTTATTAATTTTAAAAAGATTTCAAAATTTAAACCAATATTTAAAGGACATGTTGAAGATGATCAAAATGAATTAAATGAAAAGCTTGCAGCAATAAAGGCTTTTGTATCAATTCCTCATGCAAGATATACATATTTGTATAAGCTTGCTGATAGTAAATTAGATTTTATAGATAAAAATATTGTTATTATTTATAGAAATCAATGAATGTTAAAGCAATATATAATAGATTTAGGCATCAAATCATTTACATTTTTTGATGAGGATGATGTAACGAAATTAACACCTGTCCGTGGGATGGATGGCGCAACATTTGATAAATTTAAAATTATTATTAATTTTGAAAATGAAATAATGAATCAAAATAAAAATTTAATGTATGTTGATGTTAATGAATTAATTAATATAGATAGAAACATAATTTCAAATGTTTCTGAACATGCTAGTCAGGATGTTGAATCATATTATTTAGAATATTTAAATTCTGTTTTATCTAAATTATCTCAACCTGAATGAAATAAGGTTCAAGAAGTAATTAGTATTGCAAGACGTAGTTCTAAAAAGAATGCTTCTATAAAAGATTTTGTACAACAATATCACAAACAATTATCAATTCTTTTCCCGATTTGAATTTCATTACCCGAGCTTGTTGCACAAATGTTACCTTTAGAAAAAGGAATTTTTGATTATGGTATCTTTGATGAAGCATCACAGATGTTCGTTGAAAGGGCATATCCAATTGTATATCGTTGCAATACAAATATTGTTGCCGGAGATGATAAGCAGCTAAAACCTACATCTTTCTTTGCTTCCAGAATTAATGAAAGTGATTATGAATATTCTTTAGCTGATAATGACCAAGTTGATTCATTATTAGATAGAGCAAAAGTATCATTGTGAGCAAGTTATAATCTTAGAAATCATTATCGTTCTGAACATAGAGATTTAATTCAATTTAGTAATGATTATGTTTATGACAACAATTTACATTTTGCAACTAAAAATGGAGTAAGTGGATCAGGTATAGAAGTTATAAATGTTGAAAATGGAATTTCTGAAGACAGCGTTAATGAGGCAGAAGCACAAAAAGTAATTCAATTGTTGTCACAAAATATAAATAAATATAACAAAATTATTGTTATTACATTTGGTTCAAAACAAAGTTTATATATTGAACAATTATTATTTAAGAATTCAGATTCATCAAATGCAATATATAAGAAATTCTTATCAAATAATTTAGTAATTACAAACTTAGAAAATGTTCAAGGTAATGAAGGTGATTTAGTAATATTATCAACAACATTCGGTATTAGTAAAGATGGTTTATTTAAAAACTCATATGGACCATTAATTATGGACGGAGGTATAAACCGTCTTAATGTTGCAATTACAAGAGCGAAAGAAAAAATGATAATTGTTAAATCTATTTCCGCTACTGATATGAACATTAACTACAATAATCCTAATGCATTAGTTTTAAAATCATTTTTTGAATATTGTGACAAAATTTCTGAACACAGAAACATTCATTCGAAGAATTCTTCACAATTGAATTTTGTTGATAGTATTTTTAAGGTTGAAATTGGAAATTGATTATTATCAAATTTATATAATAAAAAAGATATTGAAATTATTGATAATTATGATATTGGTTCAAAAATTATTGATTTTGCAATTGTTAATAAAAAAACTCAAAAAGTTGAACTTGCAATTGTTATTAATAAATGATCAAATAAAATTAGCTTACAAAATTATTTAGAATCAATTGATAACTACTTCTTCTTTATAGATCGTGGATATAAAACTATTAGAATAGAAGAATATGCATGAGTTTATAATAATGCTGAAATTAAAAAACAAATTTTAAGTAGTTTAGAAAATGTTTCTTTACGCGATTATTTTGAAAACAGTGAATTTAATGATTAATAAAAACCCATTCAAATGGGTTTTTAATTATCAATAAATAAAATAATTTGTTATTTATAGAATATAGAAAATAAAAATGATTGCAATTGCAATCATTAATATATGTAATTAATTTTTTGATATATAAACATTTTTACCATAAGTTTGGATGTAATCTAAATATAGTGGTTTGTCTGATCTATTAACAATTTTAACTCTCATTTGTTCGCCACCCTTAATTTTTGATGTATAGCTATATAAAATTGAGTTTTCAAGTGTGTCAGGGTTATTTGTATCAACATTAGCAACAAATTCATCATTAATATATATATCAAAATTTGAATTACCTAATGCTTTTTGACCGACAATATCAAATGCTTCAGCAAAAATATCAAATACAATGAAATCACCATTTTTAGATGATTTTATACTTTTACCATTAACATCTGAAATGTTTACTTTTGAATCATTGTTAATAAAACTTCAATCACCATATGGCATAATTTCTGGACTTTGAATTGAAATTACTTTATTTACAGGTAAAGCTACTTGATCTGTAAAAGTAATTGCATCAATAATAAGCGCAGTTCTATTTCCGCCATTATTAATAACTGTGTCATTAGAAACAGTGAACTTTAATTGAGTTACTTCATAAACTTTATCAAAATTAATAATAGTTGAAGGACTTGAACGATCTGCAAATTGCGATCCAAATTTACCATCATATAAAACATTATCATTTTGGTCTTTAATAGTTATATTTGTAGGGCGAGCTGAAGTTCAATTATCAGTTCTATTATAAAAATTTACACTACCAATTTTAGTTGGAGTATTGAAATTAGCATTAAATTTTAATACTAAGTCTGTATCAGGACTATTACTATTTTTTGGTGCTCAAATTTCAACATAATGATTATCATCCTTTTTTAAAGGTGAATCAATATTATTAAATCCTCCTACAGGTCCTGATTCACTAAGCGCAGAAACAGCTTGGAAAGTATATTTAGATGTATCAATTGTATTAACGTCTCTTGATACATTAAGACCAAACAATGATGTTTGCAGTTTATTTAAATCAATGTTTCTATGTGAAGAATAATGATATTTTTTATCAGTAATAAATTGACTTGGATCATTAGTTAAATTAACAGCATCAGGATTGATAATATTAGATGCAAAATCAACTACATTATCTTTACCATTAAAAGTTGCTTTGATGTCTAGACATGGTTTTTGTTCTTTATAAATATGATTTCCACTCTTAGTAGATGAACCACTTAAAATAAAAATATCAAGTGGTAAAACTTCACCTTTTTTTAATTGGAATTCTTTATTAATATTTTGATAACTACCTGGTGAATATCAACAGTTTGAATAAATTTCTTCAGCGTTTTCATCAAAACCCTTATACATTTTTATTTGAAAACTATATTTTACTTTAAATTTATAAGTTCCAGTTTCAGGAGCTATAAAATTTAATTTTACTCTTGTACCTCCAGGTACATCTTTATCAACTTTATTTGCAAAGTTAATTCCACCTTGTGATAAGTCAGTAATATCAGTGTTAATGATATTAGCATCATCACGCATATAATTAATTCTCTTATCTAAACTATAATAATCTAAATAACTATCATTAGGGAAAACATATGTTGAAGCAACAGCGGCATTCGGTACTTGTCTAACTTTAATTTTTCATTTGTATAATGGCACATAGTTTGATGGTCTACCTAAGAAATTTTCATCAGGTACAATTGCCATATCAAATTCATCAATTTCACCTATTTTATCAGCTGGTGGAGTGTAAATTAATTTTTTATTATTTGTTGGATCTAATTCTAATGTACCACCTAATTTTGTTTTAGGCTCAAATTGAATTTGTGATCATGAAAATTTATAATTTGGATCATTTTCTAATCAATTAATACCTTTTTCAAAATCAAATGTATAAGGTTTACCAGCAGGAATTGAGTATTCTGCAGATGTATCGTTTGTATAAACATAGTTACCAGTGTCATTATCATACATATAAAGTCCAGCAGCATATATATTTCCGATAAAATCAAAAGATTTATATGATGTTCTTAAACGATCAATTTGAGCCTTTTGTTCTGGAGTAGCTGAATTGTAATCTTTTGGTCATTTGTGATATTCATCTCAATTAGGATAACTATTTGCTTCTGTTCGTTGCCCATCATCATATCAAATTGGAGAATATCTTTGTAATGCTGGTCAGAAATCTAATTTAAAGTAATCAGAAAGTTCTAAAATTTCATAAAAACCACCTTCAGCAGAATTTCCATTAGAATCCTTTCCGTTGTCAGTTGCTATATCATGTCTTGCATAATTAGCATAATTGTATGAACCAATCATAAATAAAATTAAGCCATAGATTTGATATTCATATTCTCCTGCACTTTGCGCTGGTTTACCATTACCTGCAGTGTGGTTTCCGCCTTTATTGTAATTACCATTTTTAATTCACTGGATAAGACTATAAATGTTACTCATTCTTTGTCAACCATTTAAATTATATTCACCAGTTGGATTACCTATATTTCTTCATCTTCCAGTATCAGAAATAATAGAAAAACTATCCATTGTTAATTGGTTGGTTTCACCATGAGAATCACCAATAAAGAAGGCATCATTTTGTTGGAAATTATGATTTATTTCATGCAACATTCCTCAATTAGAAAGTGCTCATTCAGTGTCTATTAAAAATGTACTTTTTGCTCATGACAATGGACAAGATATTCTATCGCCACCACCTCAAGCTGCTCCACCACCTCAAATATCGTCATTAAAACGGAAGTTTAGTTTATGAATATTATTACTTATATCTCTAGAACCAAAATATTCACTTAATATTAAAAAATCATTTCATTTTGATACTTGTGTTTTTGGATAAACAATATCTTCAATATTTGTATAAGCAATTTGATCAAGACTTGAATATGAAATATTTGTTGATCCAAATGGGAAATCTATTGACATTTCAGGGGCACTTAATGCACCACTTTTTACTTTAGCAATTTGATCATTTCAATCACTTTCAGTAGTTAAACCATGAAAATAAGACAACATTTCAACTGCACCAGTAACAGTAAAGTCATAGTTTGTATATGATTTATATATATTACTATATGAAGATGATTGAAGTGGAGTATTTATTTCAACAGAAATTGTACCACCAAATGGTGTAGCAAATTGATATTTATGATCTCAAGTTAAATCATATAAACTAACAGTAAATTCTGTATAAACATATGGGTATCTAGTGGAAATCTTTCCAGGATCCGGTTTTCTATAATTATCTCAATAACTTTGATTAATAACAATTTTAAAATTGTTAATATTTTGTTTTTTCATTTGTTGATATGTTTCTTCACTAAAAGTTAATTCACATACTTCACCAGCAGGTGCATATAAACCTAATGAAGTCATACCTTTTACAGATGATTGTAAGCTAAAAGATTTTTCGACTGCTTTTTGACTATCGTTTAATTTTTTTTCATGCATTCCATCTGCAGCAGGATGTTTTTTTAATTGATTTCTTTCAATTTCTTTACGAATAAATTCAGCATCAGAATATTTGTATTGTTTTCCATCTAAAGTAACTTTTTCATCCATAACAGCATCAGACATATCTAATTTTGTACCATCTTGAAGTGTTAAAATAGAGTTTTCTCCTTTTTCATAATTATAATTATATGAAGGATATTTAAACCCTTGAGTTTTATATTTTGTCAATAATTCAGTATCATAATATGAATTATTAATATTTCTAGCAACATTACTATTTGTTACTTTAATGCTTGAATTGTTAAAGGTTCCAATTTGAGAAGTTTGTTGTTGTTTTAATTCTGGTTTAATTTCACCATATTCTTCTTCAATAGTTTTAATAATTTTAATTTCTTGTTCTTTATTATTTAATACAAATTTAACTGTTAATTCATAAGGTGATGTTTTAGCAACATTTATATTTTTAATACTATTGCGATATATATTTGGATTGTCAAATAGTGCTTCTCTATTTTCATAAAAAAAATATTCGTTAATTTTCTGTTTAATTTGATCAATTGATAAGTTTTGACAACCTAATTCATTAATTGAAAATTGTGATTTTTTTAATGTTGGCAATTCAGATTCTTTTAAAATAGTACCAGGTTGTGATGGAATAAGATCAAGTTGTGATTGTGATGAAGAATTATTTTTTAGCGCAAGTGGAATTGATATTGAACATATTAAAGCTATACTTGCAACTCCTGCAATGCTACCGATCAATATTTTTTTATTTTTCTTCATATGTTTATTTCCTTTCATATATTAATATATTAAATACGTTATTGTAAAGATAAAAATTAAGACTTTTATAACTTATAATCATAGATTAAAAAGAAATTATGTGCAGAATAAAAATATATAAATCAAAAACTTATTAAACTATATTAAAAATTATCAAAGCACCTTTGACTAATTTATTAAATTAGATAAACTAGCTCATTCACTAACATTAAAATTGTCAATATCATTCTTTGTAAAATGAAAATAGAAGTTTGAAAAGAATTTATACGAATTATTATTAGCACTAGTTGTGTATTCAACTCAATAAATACCATGGTTTTTTTGTGATGGTCTATCAAGAGCTCACTTTTCAACAACAAAAGATGATGTGCCTCCATTTATTGTTTTTGTATCTAATGTAGATATTTCTTTAGTATCAAAATTGATATATTTTAATTTTAAATCGATTGGATTTTGAATATTTGACATACCATTTAATTTAAAACTTAATGCAATCCTATTGTTATATCAATTTGGACTATCGACATAATAATTAGTGTTTCTTAATGATTGTGAATACAACCCTTCATAATCTGGCAATGTTTTTCTCTCAACAACTTGGATTTCAAATGTTTTTGATTTTTTTCTTTGATCATATAATCCATATGGATAATACTCAAAATAATAATATCCATCATAACTAGTTTGACCAATATCAGATAATCTAACATTAATTCCAGTACCTTCTACAGAAAGTCCATCTCTAACTTTTGTATATGGTCCTTCTTTGGTTTTTGAGTAATAAATATCAAATTCGGTATTATTATCATTAGCATTAAAGTCTGAAAGATTATCCATCAAAATTAATTTATTCATTGGTAATGAATCAATTGCATTTACATATGATTTATCATATTGATATACATCAGATAACTCATTTGTTTTTATAATACCTTGGCTTGTAATTGGCGGTATAAAATCATTGTATTTTGAATCTAATTCTTTCATTTTTGCATCAAAATCAGTAATTTGATTATTGTTTAATTGTTGTTCTAAATTATATAGGTATTGCATAAAATTACGTTTTGATTGTTCTGAAACTTCACTAACAGGATCATCACCAATTAAGTATGTACCAGCAATAGTTCTATATGATACTAATTTTCTAAACAATTTAGAACGACTATCACTTGATGAATTTAAAAAGTTATATTCCTCAGGAGTTAATGTAAGTTTAGCGTATGTTTTATCATATCATGAATTTTGCCCTGTACCATAAGGATCGTTTGTATAGTATATCTCTCCATCTTTTATATAAAAGTTAAACTTTTTTAATGATGCAGATCTAATATCGACAGTCTGATTTATTAATTTACATTGCTTAGTATTTAAATCAATAATTAAAAATTTCACTGAATTATTATAATCATCAGGTTTAACATTAGTACATAATACAATTTTTTCATTATAACCAAAAGCATGATAACTAAAAGAGGCAGTACTAAAATGTTTGAATAAATCACAAATATCTTGACTAATATTAAATCCTAAATTATTTGGATCTGGATTTTTAGGGTTACTAAAATCAATAACAACCTCATAATTATTTTTTTCTGTTATGAATTTTGATCTTACTAATTTATTGTTATTTATACCTGAAAAATTAGCATCATAACAATAATAATATCAATAACCATTATAATATACTGGATTACTTTTATTTGTATATTTTGGGCTAACAAGGTTAGATGGAATAGGACGAGTTTCCACCATATTATTATCATATAATGTTTTTCAAGGTGCATTAAAGAATAAACAAGAATTATAATGCGGATCATTTGGATAAATTTTATATGGATCACTATTAAAATTAAATATTACATTTTCAATGTTTAAATTTGTTGGTCAAAATGAAATTGGTTTACCATAGCTACCGCCACTACTATATGCAAATGTAGGATCTAATGCATATCACTTTTTAGTAGTACCATCATATAAATCATTTATATATACTCAAACAATTTGGTGCAATGCAGTATAGTTAATTTTATGATGAGAAGTAACCATTGGTAATGCAGGCACACCAACCATATTTAATAATAATGCCATTAAACTTGAATAGTCAGCACACACACCAATATGTTTTATGATTGTTGTTTCTATTGATGGTGAATCTGAATATCTTAAAATATTAGCCACATAAAAATATGCAGTCATAACCTTATCAATACCATCCATATCATAACTTATTAAATTTAAAAAATCATTAACAAATTCTATAAATGTGTTTTTGGAATAACCAGGTATTAACCATTTTTGAGCATAGTAATCAAATATTTCATCTTTGTTAGTTGATAAGTAATCAACATAATATGTTTTTTCAATGTACTCAGGCTTATTAAAATCTTTAATTAATTTTCATGTAATTTTATTACCATTTTCATCTTTAATATTTATTCTAAAAACTGGATTAGAAAAACCAAAATAAGGAAAATATTTTCATCTGGTTGTTATTCATTTAGCAAAAGCATCAGCCATTAATTTAGAACTAATTTTTCTTTCACCAAAAGTAACTTTAACATAATTAGTATTTCCCATGTGATCATCTAACATTTTTACTAAATGATCCATTGTTATTTCACTATCATTAATTTTAGGCAATAAAACATTACCTCATCTTTTTTCTTCTGCAGATTCAGGTGCTTTTTGAGGTATATCACTTGGTATATTATCAGGATTTACTGGACTTAAAATACCATTATTTGATGTAGAAGTATTAGTTAAAAATCCTGTAAAAGTCAATTGTTTTGATATTGTAGATGTATTAGCAGGATTATCTGTAGCATGATTTAGTGTCACATTAAAACTTAATTGACCATTAGTATTATCTGTACTTAAAATACTTATAGATAAATTACTGTTTCAATCAAAATCAGCAGGTGCATTATTAATTGAAAATATTAAATTCTTATATTGAATAACTTTTGCCTTGATTCAATCACTATTAACATTAGAAGGTAAGGTTGCACTATCCCCAAATGCATAAGATGGAGTATTATTGAAAGCTATTGAATAATAATTATTAACCTGTTGTGTTTTAAATCCAGTAAAAGTTAGAGTTTTATTAATAGTTTGACCATTTTGATTACTTTTATTAAGAGAACAATTAAAACTTAATTGGCCATTAGAATCATCTGCATTTATATTACTTATAGATAAATTATTTCTTCAATCAAAATTAGCTGGTTCATTACTTATTGAAAATATTGAATTTTTATCATCAATAATTTTATTCTTGATTCAATCACTATCAATACTAGAAGGTAAGATTGAACTATCCCCAAGTTTGTAAGAAGATGTAGTATCTTTGAAAACTATTGAATAATTATTATTAACCTGTTGTGTTTTGAAACCAGTAAAAGTTATAGTTTTATCAATAGTTTGACTATTTTGATCACTTTTATTAAGAGAACATTTAAAACTTAATTCACCATTAGAATTACTTGCATTTACATCACTTATAGATAAATTACTGTTTCAATCAAAATTAGCTGGTTCATTAATAATTGAAAATATTGAAGTCTTATTTTCAATAACTTTATTCTTGATTCATTCATTATTAACATCAGAAGGTAATAAACTATTATCTCCTAAACTATATGTAGAACTAGTTTGAAAAGACATCGAATATTCTTTAATTGTTGAATTGTTATTATTACTACATGAAGTTAATATAGTTGGAACAGATAATACAGTTAATAATGATAAAGAAGCAGCGCTAATTAATAATTTTGATTTTTTTTTCATGAGGATCCTATCTATATTTGAAAAATAGTATTATTTTGAATAAAATAATATAATTACCTATATAATTTTATTATACTATTTATATATCCTATATATTAATAAATAATATAATATTACTTAATATTTTGTTAACCTTTCATAATCATTTCACATTCCGTATAATTTATTTTTCTTAGTGTAATTAAGAAATTTTGTTAATCGATTTTTAAACAATACTTGATTATTTTTGTATGATTGAATATTATCTATTCTTATTCTTACATATAAATTTGGTAGCTTTTTAAAATTTTGAAATGTTTTTTCATCACTTTTAATAAAATTCATGATTTGATTGTCGATTACAAATTGTTCATTTAAATATTGGTGACACAATTTGTATCCAGACTGATGCATTAATCCTAATTTGTTTAATCTTCTACATCTTTCTTTATTTAATTCAGTTCAATTAGAGTTTTTACGACGTGGAGTAAATTTTTGAATAATAATATCATTATATTTTTTCTTAGTTGTATCAATTCATCCAAAACACAATGCTTGTTCAACTGCATCTATATAATATAAATTACCATCATCACATGGTTTGCCAAATTTTATTGATATTCATAATTCATTAACTTTATCATGATTTTCTAAAAATCATTCTCTAAGTTGTTGTGTTGAAGTTATCTTTAAATTTAAGTTATTAATTTTCATAACTTATAATTTTAACATATGAAAATTTAGGAGCTATTAAATGTTAGTAGTAATAAAAAAAGATTAACCAACCTTGGTCAATCTTTTATTAGAGTTTGATAATTAATTTATTTTAGAATGCTTATTATTAATTATCTTCTTTTTTAAAATAGTAATTAGTATAACTGTAGGAACTTATAATATTATCAGATTGAATCAAATAATTATTACCATTATAGTGGTTTACAAACATTAATTGAACTCTATTATCATTTGATGTTGATTTAACAACTTGTGAATTTTTCTTAATGGTACTTTGGTTTGAAAATTCAGTAGTATACATTGAATAATTAATGTTAATGTTTTTTCAAGCAAATGTTTCATATCCAGTAACATTAGGAGTTCATTGAACTTTAGAAGTATCAAACGAATCTGTTCCTTTATTTGGTGAAGTACTACCTCTTATATATGTTATTTGTAATTCAAGTTGATCACCATTAACAATATTTACACCTTCTCAATTTTCCACAACTTGGGAAAGCGGTATTTTTTTCTTACCTCAATTTGGAACATCTTTTGATGCAGTTCCTGTTATTGTAAATGTAATATTATCAAAATTGCTATTTGACATTGATATTGTTGTATTTTGAAAACCTAAATCAACAAATAATGAATCATGTATAACTTTATTAACTAAAGCAAATGTTCTTACTACACCATAATTATTTAATACATTTCCAGCATCATTACGTTTAATAGAACCAGTGACACCATTTGGTTTTTTAATATTATCAATCATCAAATCTTTATCACTAGGCATGCTATTAGTTGGTCAAGCTGGTTGTTTGAAATCATTAAAAGTAATGTTTTTAGTTATTGTACCATTGCTTTCGTTTGAGTTATTCAATGTCAATTTAAATGAAACACTTCTAGAATCATTATTTCTAACAACATTAGAAATTTGAATGTTCTGATTTCAATCAAAATTATCTGGTATTCTACCATAACTGAATATTTTAGTGTTGTTATTAATAACAATTTGTTTAATTTGTTCATCAGTAATAGCGCTTGCAAGTAAATTTGGGTCACCAAATGGATAACTATTTGTTGTTTCATCAAATTTAATTTTGTAAGCAAAACCTTGTTTATAACCTGTGAATGTTAATGTTTTACCAGTACTTGCACTTGGGTTACTAGAATCATATCCTATTAAATCAACTCTAAAACTACTTTTACCTTCTGCATCATTAAAATTAAATATTCCAAGTCTTATATTATTTGTTCAATTAAAATCTTTTGGAACATTTGATGGAATTTCAAATATTTGTTCTTTATTTGCAACAATTTTTGCTATTATATCTGGATCTTTAGCTCTAGAAGGAAGTACATTAGGGCCTCCATATGGGAAAGTATCTTGATTTTTGAATTGTATAACATAATTAGATGATGGAGTACTATTTTGGTCTTTAAATCCAGTAAAAGTAATTGTTGTGGTAAGTGTACCGCCATTATTATCTTTATTATTCAATGTTAATTCAAATGTTAAAGAACGATTAGCAACATTTGGGGCTACACTACTAATGACTATATTATTTTCTCAAGAAAAATTAGATGGTAAAGTAGATGGAATATTAAAAATACTACTTTTATTATCTATAATTTTAGTTTTTATTCAATCTGGTGTAATTGATGAGTCATCAGCTAGCAAATTAGGTGCTCCATAATCTAATGTTGTTACATTTTGTTTTAAAGTAATATCATAATTTGGGTTATTAACAACATTGATACTAATCTGTTTTGAGGCAATTTTATTTGTTTTTTGACTACTATCATAAACATCTAAATTAATTGTATAATTACCTGAAACAGTAGGTCTAATACTTAATACATTTTGATTTTGAGAAATATTTAATGCAGAATTATCACAAGAAAATTCATAATAAGCACCAGTTAATGATGGAGTTAAATTAGCAGTTAATGAATATGAATTATTTACATAGTATGTTGTATTTGGTTGAGAAATATCAACAGTATAAGTTGGTGTTGGTGGTGTAGGTTCTTGAATAGTTATAGATTTAGTTTTTTCTCCAATTTTATGACCTGAACTATCTGAAACAACAACTGTAATATCAACAGTTCCAGCTGCAACTACTTGAAAGCCAAAATTTGCTTCCTCATATGATGAAATAGGATTTACACAAATAGTGTTTGATAATTTTCATTGATATTGAGCATTTTGTAATGAAGGTGTTAAACTAGCTGATAGATAATATGGATTACCTATATCAAAATTAAAATTATCATCAGATAAAATATCAACAGTATAATTTATATTTTGATCAACGAATTTAACACTAACTTCTTTTTCAGTTAAAAAATCACCATTCATGTTAGAAATACTAACTTTTAATGGATATGTTCCAGCAGTATTAGAGACAAATGAAACAGTACTAGTTTCTGTATTAGATAAAACTAAATTACTATCTGTGGTTGTTCATTTGTATTTATAAGAACCACTTGGAGCAACATTAGCAGTAATGTTGTAAGTTCTATTTGTTTCATAAGAAGATAATTCATTATTGAAACTTATCTGATAGTCAGGAGTTTCAACATTATCGCTTGGAGTTGATTCTTTATCATTAGATGAACAAGAGACAACAAAAGTTGGTAATATACAAGCAAAAGCAATTGTTGAAACCAATGAACTAATTAAAAGTGCTTTTCTTTTCATAGTTATACCACATACACTATTTTTCTAATAGTATAAATTATTTTTCATCTTTAGATGCGAATTTTAATGTATCTTGGATAGTACCATCCATTTTTCTAATAATAACTGTTGCACCAGAATTGGCTGCTAATGCTTTAACTTTTTCCAATGCAATTTCCTTTGTTTTACAAAGAGCAGTTATTTTTTCACATTTTTCTTTTTTAACTTCTCAACCGATCACTTTTCCTTCATCATTTTTTCTAGCAGAAATGTAGTAGATGTTTCTTCCCTTTTTTTCAGTTGTTGATACTGTTGTTGATGTTGTTGTTGACATTTTAATATTCTCCTAAATAGTATTAATTAATTTATAACTTTTCATTTAATATATATTATATAAGTTTTTAGCCAACATTGTGTTATTTATTTTTTTTATTTAGAAAATTATTATATTTTTTATCAATTAAATTTTTTAGTTCTGTAAGTAATTCATTTTCATTAACATTTTTAATAATTTTGCCATCTTCAAACAATATTGCTTTTCCTTTTCCTCCCGCAACACCAATGTCAGCTTCTTTTCCTTCACCAATTCCATTTACAACACATCCTAAAATAGAGATTTTTAAAGGAAAATTTAAATTTTTTGTATATTCTTTAATTTGATTCACTAATGGGAGCATGTCATATTGTAATCTTCCACATGTTGGACAGCTTATAATGTCAACAAGGTTATCATAAAGCCCTAAGGAATTTAGAATTTTTTTAGCAATATATATTTCTTTAACTGGATCATCACTTATAGAAACTCTTATAGTATTGCCTATTCCTCTAAGTAAAAGTGGAGCTAGACCAGCAGTAGACTTTATTGCACCTTCTAATTCTGGACCAGATTCGGTTACTCCTAAATGTAAAGGATAGTTAAAAGTTTGTGATGCTAAAGTATATGCATCGACCATTACTTTTACATCTGAAGATTTAAGAGAAATAACAATGTTATCAAAGTTAAGACTATTAAGTTTATTAATATAATATTTTGCTAATTCAACCATTCCAATTGCAGTGTTACCAAAGCGTTTAATTATTCATTCAGGTAATGAACCAGAATTAACTCCAACTCTAATAACAACATTGTGTTTTTTTGCAACATTTACAATTTTTAACAATTTATCATCGTCATCAAGATTTCCAGGATTTATTCTAATTTTTTTAATTCCATTTTCCATTGCTAAAATTGCAAATTCAAAATTAAAATGAATATCTGCAACTAATGGAATTGGAGAAAGTCTAACTAGTTCCTTAATTGCATTTACATCATCATAATCAAAAACTGCGACTCTAACATAGTCACACCCTGCTAATGCAAGTTGATTTATTTGTTCTATTGTTTTGATAACATCAGAAGTTTTAGTATTAGTCATGGATTGAATATAAATTTTATTATTTCCACCTAATTCAATATTGTTAAATTTAATTTGTTTTGTTTTTTCTCTTTCCATAATTATTAAATTTAATGTTTTTAATTTAAATATAAGTATATAGTTTTTAAATTTTGGTTGTCAAAAATATTGATTTGTTAATTTATTATTTATTATGAAGCTATCATATGTGTAGTATCAAAAGTAATTTATTTAGATAATACAAATATTTACTATTTATTTTTTAATTATCAAATGTTGATTTTATATATTTTTTTTATTTATATAAAGCCCCTTTTATTCAATTTATATACATATATTTTATTATAATAATTAGGAATTTAATTTATATATGTAAAATTTTATTTTAAAAAAAATCTTTTTTGTATATAATATATTTTGTTGTTTAAAGCAACACATGGCTACTTAGCTCAGCGGTAGAGCCACCGGCTGTTAACCGGTTGGTCGTAAGTTCGATCCTTACAGTAGCCGCCATGGCTCGTTGGTGAAGTGACTTAACACACACGCCTTTCACGCGTGCATTCACGGGTTTGAATCCCGTACGAGTCACCATCTTAAAAATTTATCAATGTATTAACATTGATTTTTGGAGTGTTAGCTCAGTTGGGAGAGCATCTGCCTTACAAGCAGAGGGTCGGGGGTTCGAGCCCCTCACACTCCACCATCCTAGCCGACTTAGCTCAATCGGTAGAGCAACTGACTTGTAATCAGTAGGTTGTGGGTTCAATTCCTATAGTCGGCACCATTTTAAAAATCAATGCTATTTATTTAGAATTTCTTTTTCTAAATAAGTAGCATTATTAATATTAAGTTATTATGCTCCGTTAGCTCAGCTGGTAGAGCAACTGACTCTTAATCAGTGGGTCGGGGGTTCGAATCCCTTACGGAGCACCATATATGCACATGTGGCGGAACTGGCAGACGCGTCAGACTTAGGATCTGATTCTTAACGAGTGGGGGTTCGAGTCCCTTCATGTGCACCATTTTAAAATATTCCGCCTTGTTAAAGGCGGTTTTTTTGTTTTTTTGTTATAAAATAATAATATGAAAATATATGTTGACATAGGTAACACAAATATTAAATATTTGTGTAAAGACAAATTTGATGATATTAAGATTATTAAGTCAGATATTGAGAACTTTAAGAATTTACTAAATTCTTATAAAAATTTCGATTTTGTAGTTATTATTACACATAAAGAAAAAAAGATTTATATTGACATATTAAGAAAATCAAAAGTTAATTTTAAAATTGTTACAAATAAAGATTTTGAAAATAATATTAATCCTAATATTGATATAAATGAAATAGGAGTGGATATTTTATTAGCTTCTAAATATTTTAAAAGTTCAAGTGGATTAATCATTTTAAATGGAACTGCATTGGTTTCTATTTATATTGACAATGGAATCATACAATTAGTCACACTTGGGGCTGGGACGTCATATCAAAACGAATTATTAAATAGAATTTTAAATCTTAATGATAAATATAATTTTGAAATAACTAATGGAACAAATACTTTTGATTCTATTTGTTTAAATAATTACATAAATATTTTTGGTATTATAAATTATTTCTCAAAAAAGAAGGATAATTTAAAAATAGTGTTATCTGGAAATAACTTTTTAAACCAAAATTTAAATGATATTTTAAAGATTTCAAATAATATCGAAGTAATAGAAAACCTAGTATTAAAAATGCTTGAAAAATCATTTTAGTATTGTATTAATTTCAACTCTATTTTATAATAAGTATAGTATATACTTTAATCAAAATATAGGAGTTTAATATGGCTACAAAAGCTGAACTTGTAAAACAATTACGTGCAATGACAAATGCTGGAATGACAGATTGTATGAAAGCATTAAATGAAACAAATGATGATCTTGATGCTGCAGTTGAATGATTAAGAAAAAACGGTTCTATAAAGGCTGCTAAAAAAGCTGATGCAATTGCTGCTGAAGGTTTGGTTGTTGGAAAATTATCATCAAATAAGAAAAAAGCTGCAATAGTTGAAGTTAATTGTCAAACTGACTTTGTTGCAAAAAATCAACAATTCATTGACTTTACAAATCAAATTGTTAATGATATTTTAGAAAAAGTTAATAATAATGATGAAATTAATTCATTGCAAATTAATGGTAAAAACATTTTAGAAGCTGGTCAAGATTTAACAGCTACAATTGGAGAAAAAATCGCATTCCGTCGTGGTGAAATTTTAATTGCAAATGATAACGAAACAATTGGTGTTTATACACACATGAACAACCGTATCGCAACAGCAATTCTATTATCTGGAAAAGTTTCAGAAGAAATTGCAACAAATGTTGCGATGCACATTGCAGCAATGAATCCAAAATATATTAATGAATCTGAAGTTAATAAAGAATGATTAAGTAAAGAAAGAGAAATAATTTTAGAACAAACTAAAGCTGAAAGCAATAAACCTGCAGAATTTTTAGACAAAATTGTTGATGGTAGAGTTAATAAATTATTAAAAGAAGTTTGTTTAATTTCTCAACCATATGTGAAAGATCCTGGAATTACTGTTGGAGAATACTTAAAACAAAATAATGCATCTGCATTAAAGATGATTAATTTTGTACTTGGTGAAGGTATTGAAAAGAAAGTTTCTAACTTTGCTGAAGAAGTTGCACAACAAATGAATCAATCTAAATAATGCAATAATGAAGAAACCTTTTCTTCATTATTTTTTAATAATTTTATAGAGGTATAATAATGAAAAAGAGAATATTAATTAAAGTATCTGGCGCATATTTAAAAGGTGAAAATTCTAGTTTTGATATAGAAAAAATAAAGAATTTATCTCAACAAATAAAAACATTAACAAAAGATTATCAAATTGGATTAGTTGTTGGTGGTGGAAATATATTTAGGGGAAATCTTGCGAGTAATTATACTTTGGATCATAACATTGGTGATCAAATTGGGATGCTTGCAACAGTTATGAATGGAATATTATTGCAAGATATTTTTTTAAATAATAATATTAAAACAAAAGTTTTTTCAGCTATAAAAATTGATTCAGTGTGTGAACAATTTAATTTTAGAAAAGTTAATGATGCACTTAATAATGATGAAGTTTGTATATTTGTTTCTGGTACTGGTTCTCCATTTTTTACAACTGACACTGGAGCATCATTGAGAGCGTGTGAAATTCATGCCGATATTATTCTAATGGGTAAAAATGGCGTGGACGGAGTTTATGATAAAGATCCAACTAAACATAATGATGCCAAAAGATTTGAATCTTTAACATATAAAGAAGTTATTGATATGAATTTAAAAGTTATGGATTTATCTTCTTTAGTAATGTGTCAAGAAAATAATATTTCTCTATTGGTTTTTAATATTGATGAGCCAAATTGTTTTATAAAAGCTTTAAATAATGAAATAAAATCTACAAAAATTGATAAAGGAGTTTAATGATGATTGATTTTTCTATTTATAAACAACAATTTGAAAAGGATTTTGAGTTAATTAATGAATGATTATTATCTGAATTTTCAAAATTAAGAATTGGTAAAGCTAACCCTGCAATTTTAGATAATATTCTTGTAAATGCATATGATGATAAAATGCCTATTAATCAACTTGCTAATTTAAGCATTCCTGACCCTAGAACTCTTATTATTAAACCATATGACAAGAGCACTTTAAAAGATATTGCTGCTGCAATTAACTCAGCAAATATTGGTATTAACCCACAAGTTGATGCTGATGTTATTCGTTTAACATTTAAGGCGCCAACAGAAGATGATAGAAAATTATTAGTTAAAAAAGCTAAGTCTCTTGCTGAAGATGCAAAAATTAAAGTTAGACGTTCACGTCAGAATCTTCAAGATGAATTTAAAAAAGATGCAAACGCACTTGAAGATGATAAAAAATATTTTCAAAATGAATTAGATTCAATTACAAAAAATTTTAATAAGAAAATCGAAGAAGAATTAGCAAAACGTGAAAAAGAAATAATGACAATTTAATTTATGAATATAGTTAAACATATTGCCTTTATTATGGACGGCAATGGCAGATGAGCAAAACAAAGAAATAAACCTAGAACATTTGGCCACAAACATGGTTTAGTTGCGATGAAAGAAATTGTTAATGCATGTCTTGAATTAAATATTCCATGCATTAGCTTTTATGCATTTTCTACTGAAAATTGAAATCGTCCATTAAAGGAAGTTGAATATTTATTAAAAATCTTTAAAAATGAAATTGTAAGTGACAAATTAAAAAAATGATTAATGGACAATTCTGTTCGTTTTATTTGAAATGGTTTTAAAGATAAAATTAATTATGAAGTCTTAGAATCTATTAATAATCTTGAAAAACTTACTAAAAATAATTCAAAAATGACATTACAAATAATGTTTAATTATGGTTCTAGACAAAAAATTATAGAGTCATTTGAATATTTGGCAAAAAATAAAATTAATCCTACAATTGAAAATTTTAATAAGCAAATTAATCCTCATAATCTTCCTGAATTGGACTTATTAATAAGAACAAGTGGAGAAGAAAGAATAAGCAATTTTATGTTGTGGGAATTATGTTATTCTGAAATTATTTTTAACAAAAAGTTATGACCAGATTATAGCAAGCAAGATTTATTATTAGATTTAGAAAATTATAAAAATAGAAAAAGAAGATTTGGTAAAGTATAATGCTACTAAAAAACACAATTAAAGCAAATGAATTATCTCAAAATACAAAAAAGAATATGAAACAAAGAGTATCTTCATCGGTATTTATGTTTTTATTTCTTGCTTTTGTTTTTGTAATTGGAGTATTCGCAGACAACACTAATAACTGATCACCTTTTTCTTCAATAACTACAAGGACTGTTTTTGCGTGAATATATTTAGTTTCATTTCTTCCATTAATAGTTATTTGTACTAAAGAAATTGCCAACATTTATTATAAATTTTTAATAATACCATATTTATTGATATTATTAAACATGCTAACGCTAATTTATGCACCTACATTAGTATATTTTTTAAAATATTATGGATATATAAACATAGAAGTTGGGACCTTTTATGATTCATTAACACTTACTAATATTTTTGCAATCACATTAGCATGTTCTATTGCTTTTGTTGTAATTATTAATACAATTTTGTTATTTGCATACTCTTCATTTACTATTAAAAATTTTATTATTTTTAATTTGTTGGTTGGGGTTTTATCTGGATTTTATTTAGGAATTTTCTTTTTTATGTTTACAAGAGGATTTTTAACTCTATTATGAATTATGCTAATTGTTTTTAATAGTGATATATTTGCCTATTTAGGTGGTGTGTTATTTGGAAAACATAAGATGGCACCTAAAATTAGTCCAAAAAAAACATGAGAAGGATTTGCTGTTGGACAAATTATGACAATTGGACTTGGTTTACTTATATTGTTTGGTTTTTCATATATTGAACACAACCCAGATGTATTAAAAGAAATTTTTGGAATCCAATTTCAACATGGGTTTACATATTTTAATGATTCTCAAATTGCCAATCGCTCTTTATGATGATTTAATATTTTTATTATTCTAACAACCTTATCATTATTAAGTGTATTTGGTGATTTATCATATAGTTGATTTAAGAGAAAATATAGAATTAAAGATTATGGTTCAATTATTCCAGGTCATGGAGGAATAATTGATAGAATCGATTCACATTCAGTTGTAATAAGTTTCTTTTTTGTAATAAGTTTCTTTATTGCATTAGGAGCAAAAACTGTTGTATTTTTTGGATAATTTATGAGAAGAATATTAATATTTGGAGCCACAGGAAGCATTGGTCAACAAGCATTATCATGCATAGATGATATGCAATTAGTTGGCATCACCTTTAATAATAATTTAGATTTAGCAAAGAAAATTAAAAATCAATATGCCAATATTGAGGTGTTTAGTCCTAGCGTTCAAGACTTAAATACTATTAGTTCATATGAAGAATTAATTCATATAACAAAACCAGACATTATTTTGAATGCAATTGTTGGTTTTGAAGGTCTATATATTACGAAATTATCTATAGAGAATAATATTGATATTGCTTTAGCTAATAAAGAATCATTAGTAATTGCGGGATGATATTTTAATAAAATTCTTAAAAATAAAAATGTCAAAATATATCCTGTTGACAGTGAACATAGTAGTTTATATGAATTAATGAACTGTGATTGCGAATCTATAAAAAGGATTTACATAACTGCAAGCGGGGGATCTTTTTATAAATCAGAAGACATCAATAAATTAGATGTTAGTTTTGATGAAGCTATAAATCATCCAAAATGAAAAATGGGTTATAAAATTTCAATTGATTCTTCAAATTTAATTAATAAGTGTTTTGAATTAATAGAGGCTCATTATTTATATAATAATGTTGATATAAAAGCTGTATATCATCCACAAGCTATAATTCACAGTCTTGTTGAATTTAAAAATAATTCTGTATTAGCAAATATGTCTAACCCTGATATGAAAATATCAATTGATTTGGCTTTACATAATTTTAAAAAAAGAGATCCAAAAATTGATCCTATTGATTTTTCAAATCTAATTATTAATTTAGAAAATATTGATGAAAATAAATGAAAACCTATTAAATGAGCATATGAATTAATCTCAAGTCATTTTTACATAATTGGATTAATAATTTCAGTATTAGATGATTATTTAATTGAGTGTTTTAGAACAAATAAAATTAAGTATAATGAAATTATTTCCATTATGGATATTTTTATTGAAAAGTATAAGTTGAATAATTTATCTACTTGAGATGATATATTAGAATGAAAACAAAAAATATTAAATGAATGCAAGCAATATATTGAGGAAAATTATGGAAAAAATTAGCCAAATTTTATCAGTTATAAATATATTTAAAGATTTTGAAATTAATGAAATAATTCAATCACTAAGAACATATGAAATAAAGCATGACGAAAAAAGTGATTTAAATATTTTATTAGAATTTAGTAATGGAATAAATTTAAATTATATTGATAGAATTAATAATTTTAATCAAAAAAATGTAGGAATTAGAATCATTTTTAATTTTAATTTTAATTATTTTGATAAAAATTGAATTCAAATATATTTATCTGATTATCTTCAATTTGTGGATGATTCTTTTTTGAAAAAAAGTTTAAATAGACAAGATTTTGAAATTCAAGACAATAATTTAAAAATCGACTATATTATAGATAGTGAAATGAATTTGTGAGAAAGTCACAAACATAAAATTATTCAATTTATATTTGATAAATATGGATTTAAAATAAAAGATTTTTTATATTTTAAAAATCCAACATATGAGGAATATGTAAAATCAATTGACACTAAATTAGTTAATAACTTAGTACAAGAAACAAAAGAATCAGAAGTAAAAGTTGAACAAAAAAAATTTAATAATTTCAACAATTATAATAAAAATAAAAATTGAATTAATGAACCGATAACACCAATAATTGAAATTGATAACACAATTCCTACTTTAAACATTGAAGGTCAAATTTTTAATATCAAACAAGATGTTCTGAGAAATGGTGCTTATTATATAAGCTACTATATCACAGATTTTTCATCTTCAATAGTTGTGAAAAGATATATTGCTGATATTAGTAAATATAATGAAGATTTGAAAGTAAATGATTGAATAAAAGCAAATATAAGTATTCAATCTAACAATAGTGATTTAATGCAATTTCATGGCAGATTTATAAATTATATAAAAATAGACCCAAAAATTGAAATACCAGTAGATCAAAATGAATTAAAAAGAGTTGAGTTTTGTTTACATTCTAAAATGTCAGCATTTGATGGCTTAATTGATGTAAAAAGTTTAAAATCTGTTTTAGAAACTTGAGAACATTCACGTTTTGCAATAACAGACAGATATAATGTTCAATCTTTTCCTGAAATAATGAAGAATTTTAAGAATTCCAATGTTAGACCCATATATGGAGTTGAAATGGAAATTTTGCCACCAATTATAAATGGTGTTGTGAACCATACTGATAAATATCTTAGTGAAATCGAGTATGTGGTGTTTGATATTGAAACCACCGGTTTATATCCACAATTCGATGACATAATTGAATTTGGTGCAACAAAGGTTAAAAATAATCAAATTGTTGACAAAATCCAATTTTTTATAAAACCAAACAATCCAATTTCTTCTAAAACAACAGAATTAACTGGGATAAGACAAGAAGATGTAAACCACGCAATTGATCAAAAAAATGGTTTACTCAAAATTAAAGAATACATATCTGATTATGTAATTGTTGCACATAATGGAATTAATTTTGATCTAAACTTTATTAATAAAAAACTTTTAGAATATTCCTTAGAACCTATTAATAATACTTTAATAGATACATTATTTATATCTCGTGGAATTAATGCAGGGTTTAAATCTCATACATTAGAATCATTATGTAAAAAATTTAAAATAGATTACAACAGAGATGAAGCACATAGAGCAGACTATGATGCTGTTGTTTTATCGTATCTATGAATTGAATTAATTAAAAAATTGAATGAAAGCAATGTTCATTTAATTTCAGAAATTAATAATTTTATTCAAACAGAATCAATATTTAACAATACTAGAGGAAATTTTGTTTTAGTATATGCAAAAAATCAAGGCGGAATTAGAAATTTATATGAGTTAATTTCTTTTTCACACACTAATATGCTATACGGAAGGCCAACTATTACAATGGAGAAAATTAAAGAATTTTCTCAAAATTTATTAATTGCAAATTCTCCAATGGATTCAGATATATTTAATGCCGCACTTTCTAAAGATGATAATGAGTTATCTAGATTAATAAATGAATATGATTTTATAACAGTTGCACCAGTATCATGTTTTTATCATGAAATTTCATCAGGAAATATAACTATTGAATCAGTTCAATATGCAATTGAAAGAATTATTAAATTTTCTAATTTAAATAATAAAAAAGTAATTGCAGTTTCCAATGCATATTATTTGTATGAAACAGATTCTGAATTTTATGAATTATATGTTAATACACCAACATTAAATAGAAAAAGTCATAGATATTTAAAATATAATAAGCCTCCGTTAGTTCATTTAAGAACAACTAAACAAATGATAGATGAATTTTCATTTTTAAATGATAATGATTTAATTGATGATATTGTGATTAAAAATACAATTCAAATTGCAAATGAAATTTCATTAGATATAAAACCATTACAATCAGAACTTTTTCCACCAAAAATTGAAGGTGTAAATGAAAAAGTAGAAAGCATGGTATATTTAAATGCACACAAAACATATGGTGACAAATTACCTGATATTGTAGAAAAAAGAATAGAAAAAGAATTGAGTTCAATTATTGGCAATGGATATGCAGTAGTTTATTGAATCTCTCATCTTTTAGTTCAAAAATCTATTAATGATGGCTATGTTGTTGGTTCAAGAGGATCAGTAGGATCATCATTGGTTGCAACATTTTTAAATATTACAGACGTAAATCCATTGCAACCTCATTATATTTGTCCAAATTGTAAATTCTCTAATTTTAATGTTGATATTGACAAGTATAATGATGGTTATGATTTACCAGAATGTATGTGTCCTAATTGTAATTCAATACTGTTAGGAGAAGGACACAATATACCATTTGAAACATTTTTAGGATTTAATGGTGATAAGGTGCCCGATATTGATTTAAATTTCTCAGGAATATATCAACCAAAGGCACATCAATTTATTAAGGATATGTTTGGTGAAGCACATAGTTTTAGAGCAGGAACCATCAGTACAATAGCTGAAAAAACATCATTTGAAAATGCTAGAACTTATTTTGAAAAAATTAACAAAAATGTATCTAAGGCGGAAATTGAACGTTACGCATTAAAATGTCAAGATGTGAAAAGAACTACAGGGCAACACCCGGGTGGAATTATTGTTGTTCCTCAAGATATGTCAATTTTTGATTTTACTCCATATAATTATCCAGCAGATGATAAAACTCAAGATTGATATACAACACATTTTGCATTTGAATACATTCATGATAATTTATTAAAGTTTGATATTTTAGGTCATGATAACCCAACTATTTTAAAGATGTTAAAAGATTTAACTGGTGTAGATGAAAAAGATGTACCTAATAATGATGAAAAAACGATGAGTTTATTTAATTCATTAAACGCTCTTGGAATAGAACCTAATCAAATAAATGGAGAAACAACAGGGGTCTTAAGTTTGCCTGAATTTGGTACACCATTTGTAAGAGAAATGTTACACAAAACATGTCCAAAATCATTTTCTGACCTTATAAGAATTTCTGGTTTATCTCATGGGACAGATGTATGAATTGGAAATGCTAATGAATTAATTAAAGCTGGCCATAAATTAGATGAAATTATAGGTTGTCGTGATGATATTATGGTTTATTTAATTCAACATGGAATTGATCCACTAACTTCTTTTCAAGTTATGGAAGACGTAAGAAAAGGAAAGATGATCAAAAAAGAACATCTTGAAATCTTAGAATCTAATAATATTCCAAAATGATATATTGATTCATGTAATAAAATTAAATATATGTTTCCAAAGGCTCACGCAACTGCATATGTTATGCATGCATGAAAATTTGCATGATATAAGTTGAATTACCCATTAGAATACTATGCAACATATTTTTCAATTAAAACTGATGTATTTAATATTAAAGTAATGTGTGATGGAGCACATAGCATAAAAGCAGAATATGATAGAATTAACAAGGTGTTACAAAATCCAAAATTAAAATCAACAATTAAAACTAAGGACAAGGATTTATTACCATTATATGAAATTGCCTTAGAAATGCAAGCTAGAGGAATTAGTTTTAAACTTATTGATATTAATAAATCTGATGCTAAAAATTTCATAATTGATAAAGAAAACAACACAATAATATGTCCATTTTCATCATTGGATGGTTTAGGCGAACAAGTGGCTCAATCTATTATAGATGCAAGAAAAGAAAAATTATTTGTTTCAAAAGAAGATTTTATTAATAGAACAAAAGTTACAAAACAACACATTAATTTAATGTTAGAACTTGGAATATTAGATAATTTGAAAGATAATAATCAATTATCATTATTTGATATTTAATACGGATTTATCAACAATAGTTGGTAAATAACACCTTTTTAGCCTTTTATTTTAAAATATTTATCACCAAATTGACTAATACACAATAATAAAAAATTAAGAATATTGTTTTACTAAACGTATCATCCATTAGTGTTGTCCACTAATAGGGGATACGTTTAGTTGATTATCAACTAAGTTTTTATAAAACTAATGAATGTAATTTAGCCGACCAATACCTTGATATAAATGATACTATTAATAATTGTTTACTATTGGATGCAAATTCTATAAATTTAAAAATTTTCTATATGTAAAAATTGAAGAATTAGTCATGAAAGCGATCCACATAAAATATAACAAGTAGTAATTTAAAGACATTTATTAATGATTGTAATTTAAATGTTGCAAGTGAAAATGATGACACTATAAAAGATAATTCAAATGAATCAAGTTCTGAGTCTTCTTCATAATATTGAATTTTAATAATGTCTGTTTCAATTGCTATGGCAATTATAATTATGGTCATTATTACCACATTGGTTTTAAGACATAGAAGAAAGAAAATTTAAATATATTAAAACATTAATTTGGTAATTCCATTTTAATGTTTTTTAATCTCTATTTAGTAAATTTTGAAATCTTTTCATTGTTTATTAATGAGGTATAAATATGAAAAATCAAAACTCTAAGTTCAAACATGTTTTGCAAGAATATGATGTTGAATCAGTCGAAGTTCACAATTATGATTTATTTGCTAAATTAAAAGATAAAATAAAGAAAGAAAAATCAAATAATATTGCAAAAGACAAGGAATCTAAAATGGTTAGAAAATCGAAAACCGATACAATTCTTGAAGTTGTTCTAAATTTAAAAGAAGAGTTTAACGGATTTAAGATCGAATTTAATGATCTAAAAACTAGAGTCATAAATTTAGAAAATAATTTTAATGAATTTAAAATCGAAGTAAGAGAAGAATTTAGTAAGGTTAATTCTCGTCTTGATAAACTTGAAGATGATGTTAGTAATTTAAAACAAGATGTGAATTCACTTAAATCTGAAGCTATTAAACATGGATGAAATATTAATTAAATTATGTATTTTTAAATTAAATTTATTATTTTTATGTCAAATATAAAATTGTAGAAATTATTGGTTGTTTAAATAATTATTATAAAAACACCAACATATTTGATCATGTATTTATTATCCTAATTTAAATAAATAATTAAAAGAATTGTTGAAAAAATATTTAAGTCTAGAGAGTTTGAGATAATTTGGCCACTATTTATTTTATATTCTTTGCCGATTTTTAAAGGAATATTTCAACTTCCACTAAATTTTGATAACCTAGAATTGTTAAAAAAATTGTGCATAATGGTTAATAACAAGATTGGTAATTTGGTTTCAAGTTACTCCCCAAATCTAAAACAGTCACTGAATTTTTTTAATAATAATTGCTGTTTGGTAAGGTCTATGTTAATTTCCCTTTTTGCCTCTTTTCTGGGAAATTATCTCAAACTCTCTAATTGAATTTAAAAAACCTATCTCCTTGCGATTATGCGAGACGGGTTTTCTAATCATTGTCCACTAATATGGGACACGTTTTGGTTTAGTAATAATCTTTAACATTTGAAATTACAATTTGAACATCGTCATCGTCTTCACATGAATCAAAAAATCTGTCTAATTTAATTTTGTCTTCATCTGATATTTCAATTTCATCAATTGGAATATGTTTAATTTCAAATGATTCAATTTGAATTGAATGTTCATCAAAAATGTTTTTAACTTTATAGAAATCTTGAGTTTCAACTAATAATTCATAATATGAATCATAATCAATAACATCCACAACATTACAATCCATAGTTAATTCTAATATTTTGTTTTCATCAATATTACTTTTTGATATTAAAAAAACACCATATTCATTAAAGAGCATTTTTACACTATTGGGTTTTGAAATTTCACCATGTAATTTTGAGAAATACCCACGTACATTACTAATTGTTCTTTGTTCATTATCAGTTAATGCTTTAACTATAATTGCAATTCCTTTTGGTCCATAACCTTCATAAAAAATTTCTTTTAAAGATTCAGAATCTTTAGAAGCTCCATTAATGTTTCTTTGAATTGAGTCACGACTCAAGTTATTTTGTAAAGCTCTTTGAATTGCAGCTTTTAATCTAGGGTTAGCATCAGGATTAGGTCCGCCTACCTTTGCAGCTGCTTTTATCTCTTTTGCACATTTCATTCAAATCTTTGATTGTTGTTGCTGTTTTTTATTAATACCAGAAGCTATTAAATGTTTACGTGGCATATATAATTTTCCTTTCTAATTAATTTTTAACATCGGTCTTAAAAAATCACCTTTTTTAATATCTAATATTTGCACACTATTAAGTGGTAAAACAAAAATATGTGATGTTTTTTCAAAATTTAAATCAATTGTATTTGGTTTACAATTTTTAATAACATGTTTAATTTGTCAAGATAAATCTAAAATAACTAAATCAAATTTAGAATTAAAGTTATAGTTATTAAATGATATAACACAATTTATAAAAAAACATTCATTATATTTAATATCAAATAGTGGAGCTAAATATTCATTAATACTATTATTGTTCTTTAGTCAAATAATTTTTAATTTGCTAGGAACATTATTAATATATAAATTATTCTTTAAATAAATACTTTTTCTTTTAACTGAATTAATTATTCAATTTTTAGGTTTATTTTTTTGAAAATTCATATTATTATTTTATCTTTTTAAATTTATAGTAGAATTTTAAAAATTTATCTTCAATTTTTGCATTTATTTTTTCTTTATTTTTATTATTAAGATTTTTTATATAATCTGTTTCTGATTTTATATAAGTTTCATGAACATTCTTAATAATTTCTTGCTTATCTTTTGTTGATAAATTTTTAAAGCTTTCTTTATTAATTCTATCTAGTTGTTCATTTTTTATTCTATTTTTTTGATTTAAATCAATATAGTTATAGAAATCTTCTACATATGATTTGAATTGAATTCTCAAAATATCTTTAATATCTTGATGTTCAACAAGATTAGTAATATTTGTTGATAAATTAATTTTTTTGTTGTTGTATCTATAATATGAACCTGTTGCATCATCTGAATTAAGATATTCTAACATATCATTGTTAATAATATTTATTGTAAGATTGTCAAAATCTTGTTTAATAATTTTGGCATATGTATTAATGTCTTGATCAGATTGTATATTAATTGCTAAGATTAAATTCATATCTCTAAACACAGAATATATATAATTTAATAATCTCATTATAAAATAAACAGAACTATCACCAATTTTTTCTGAACAAAATAAGATTTGGTGATTTAATTCCTTTATGCCTTCGGCCATTGGAACTCTTTTATTTAAAAGAAATTTAAATCTTTTTATAAAGATAATTTTTTTCATTATATATTCAGGATATGATAAACCATTAAGCTTTGGTTTAATGTTTCTTATTAGTTTTCCATAAACTATAACAATTATCAATAAAAGCAAGACAAATATTAATGAAACAATAACTGAAGAATCACTAAATCATGAAGCTCATATTTTAGGAACCAACATTGTTTGTGCTAATTGATTTCCGGCTAAACAAATACTGTTTGCACTTAAGCCATGATAATAACTAGTAGTAAGTAAATTTTCAAAATATTGGCCATTTCAACTATTGATCACTTCGGTAGTTGCAGTCTTTCCTACGACACTAAAGTATATAAAAGATTGTAATTGAGTTGATAATATAGAAATTGTAGTTTGTGATCCACTACCAATTAAACTATCATTTAGAAATTGTATACATCCATTTAAGTCGTTGCTATATCCAATTGCAGCATTTGAATTTCAATATAAATCAATATATCTTGCAAACCACTCAGGATAATTATTATTAGTGATTGAAGTAATACTCATTAATATTGAAGCAGCAGTTTTAGAATCTATTACATAACCAATAATATGATTATTAGTTATTAATACTCCTGAAAAATTGCCTTGTAATAATGATAAAGAATTTGAAGCAGAATTAATTATTGGAATTGCAACTCCTCAAATTACACAAAATGCAAGAGCAAAAATGCATAATCAAAAAAACAAGTTATATCAAATGGTTTGATTTTTAAATTTTATTTTTGATAATTCCTTATTTTTTTTATAGTCATTTGTTTTAAATCAATAATAAACAAAAGAACCAAGAAAACGACTCTTGGCTCTTAATTGGCAATCAATCGTATCATTAATTATTCCATAAACACGGTCAATACTGTAGGCATTACCACTATCATGAGTAAAATTTAAGCCTATAGTGTCAATCTTATCATATGTATTATTCGAAATTAATAATGATTTATCCATATTATCCACGTAAATTTAATGCTTTAATGATATTTCTATAACGTTCAATATCATTTCTTTCTAAGTATGCTAATAATTTTTTTCTTTGAGCTACTTTTTGGTAAAGACCAGACTTAGAAATTTTATCTTTTTTATTGTTTATTAAATGTTGAGTTAAACGGATAATTTCTTCAGTTAAAATTGCAATTTGAACTTCAGTTTTACCTGTATTTTTTTCATTACCACCAAATTTTAAAATTAATTCAGCTTTTGTTTGTTTAGAAATAGACATATTTTTTCTCCTTTTAAGTAATTAATAAAAATTTAAACAAAGTTATATTTGGAGATTTAATAATAACAATGCATAAATAATTACTTTAATTATTTTACAAAAATAATTGCTGTATTAATCATTTTTTTGTTTATAACTTTTAATTCTATTTTCTTTTACAACTTTTTCAATGTGTTTTCTCTTGTGTTTTTGTTTGATTTTTTTAATTTCATTTTTTAATTTCTTTTTGTACCCTGGTTTTACATTCTTTTTGGCTTTTGCTACAAATAGTTTAATTTCTTTTTCTTGTTCTTGATTAATTTTTGGTTTATGATAAATCTTTTCTTTTGTTGAAATTAATTGATTATTTTTAATTGTTAAATTTTTAAATTCAACACCTTTTTTAATTAAATCAAGAATTTTTTTGTTATCACTATCATTAAATAAAATATATGATTCGCCAGAGTATTTGTTTCTTCCACATCTTCCTGCTCTATGTAAATATCAATTAAAATCATCTGGCAAATCTCAATTTATAACATGACTCGCACCATCTATATCTAGACCCCTACTTGCAAGATCACTACAAACCACATATTGATATTTTAAATTTTTGATATCTCTATAGTTGTTTTTTCTTTCTCTTGTTTTTAATCCACCATGTAAATTAATAACATTTCTATTTTGCTGTAAAAGATATTTATAAATTAAATCTGCTGTTTTTTTTGTATTAGCAAATATTAAACATAAATATGGATTAATTTGGTTAATAATTACACTTAGTGCATGATATTTATCTTTTGTCTTAATTAGAAGATTAGTTATATTTTCTTTTTTGTAAATATCTTTTGTTGTAACAATTTTTGTATCCTTAAAAAATATCTTTAATTGTTGACTTAGCATATCATGGATAGTTGCACTAAACGCCATTTTTTGGATTTCGTTAATATTTTTAAAAATATTAAAAATTGTTATTATTTGTTCTGAAAAACCTAAATCAAAAAGCATATCAGTTTCATCTAAAACAATTGTATTAACATTTTTAAAATTAATATTATTTGTTTTATAAATTTCAAGAAATCTAGTTGGTGTAGCAACAATAATATTTGCATTTATAGAATTATTTATTTGTTTTTTTATTTCTTCTCCACCTATTCATAGTGCTGATTTTATTTTAATTTCGTTTGTTTTAAACAATTGAATATTTGAATGAATTTGTCTTGCTAATTCTCTAGTTGGAGCAATGATAATTGCTTGAATATTTTCATTTAAAGAAATTTTATTTAATATAGGTATTAAAAAGCATAATGTTTTACCAGTCCCAGTTGGGCTAATTCCTATAACATTTTGATTTTTAAGGGTTAAAGGTAAAGTTAAACTTTGAATAGCAGTATATTTTGAAATGTGTTGCTTTTCAAGTTCTTTTAAAATTCATTGTTTGATATTTTTATTAATTAAATTGTTTTCCATATATATTATTCTAATTCTTGGCAACAAAAAAAATCAACATTGTGTTGATTTTTTATTAAAAAATGGTGGAGACTATGGGAGTCAAACCCACGACCTTCTGAGTGCAAATCAGATGCTCTATCAACTGAGCTAAGTCCCCATGGTGGAAGTAAGTGGGCTCGAACCACCGACCTCACCCTTATCAGGGGTGTGCTCTAACCAACTGAGCTATACTTCCAAAACATTATTATTATAACAAAAAAATTTTTTTATAACTTATTTTTTGTTGATAATGATATACTTTATTGATATAATTCAATAATAATAAAACTATTAATATCATTATTGAAGAGTAATAATTATGTATTTTGAAATAAAACATCCCTTAATTCAAGACAAATTAACAAGAATGAGAAATAAGGAAACAAATTCTACTACATTTAGAGATAACTTGCAAGAATTAACAACATTGTTAGCATATGAAGCTACCAAAGATATGAAATTAATTGATAAAGTAATTGAAACACCAATTACAACAATGGTTGGCAAAAAATTAGAAAATAAAATTTGCTTAGTCCCAATTTTAAGAGCAGGATTAGGAATGGTAGATCCGTTAAAGGATTTAATCCCAACTGCTACAATTGGACACATTGGATTATATCGTGATGAATCATCGTTAGAGCCAATTGAATATTATGCCAAAATGCCAAAAACTATTCATGAATCAGATGTTTTGGTTCTTGATCCAATGTTAGCAACTGGTTTTTCATGTATTAAAGCAATTGACATTATTAAAAAACACAACCCAAAATCAATAACATATATTGGAATTATTGCCTCTCCTGTAGGAATAAAAAATCTTCAGGAAAAGCATCCTGAAGTTAATATTTATATTGCCTCTGTTGATGAAAAATTAAATGATGATGGATATATATTGCCTGGTTTAGGTGATGCGGGAGATAGATTATTTGGAACCAAATAATCTATTTTTTATTTGTTGTTCAGTTAATAATAATAAATTATTTAATAGCATTACAATAGTTACTAATCCTACACCTCCAGGGACTGGTGTAATATATTTAACTTTATTTAATAATTTATCACTTCATTCTACATCTCCAACAATTTTATTATCTTGTCTATTTATTGAAACATCTATAATTATTGAATCTTTTTTAATACTATTATATTTAATTAAATTAGGTTTCCCAGCTGCAGTAATAATAATATCTGCAGTTTTCATTTTTTGTTGAATGTTTTTAGTAAATGAATGACACATGGTAATTGTTGCATTTTGTTTTAATAGAATTAATGAAAGTGGTTTTGTAACAATATTGCTTCTTCCTATAATTGTGACATTTTGTCTTTCTAATTTTATTTTATAGTTTTTAAATATTTCCATAATCCCTGCTGGGGTACATGGTAAATTAGTTACAAAATCGCCTCTAAAAAGTAAACCTAAATTATATGGATGAAAACAATCAACATCTTTAATTGGAGAAATTGCATTAGCGATCTTGCTTTGGCAAATATGATTTGGTAATGGTAATTGAATTAAAATGCCATTTATATTTTCATCATTATTTAGTTTATCAATAATGTTAAGAACATTTTCTTCATCAACTTCTTCATTTAATTTAATATATTCAACATCAACTTTAATCTCTTCTACTAACTTAATTTTATTTTTAATGTATATATTACTACTGTAGTCATTACCAATTTGAATTATTGCCAACTTTGGGATGACATTAAACTTTGATATGAATTCATCTTTTTTATGAATTAATTTTTTAAGGATATTATTTCTTACTGTTTTCCCGTTTAAGATTTTTTTTGCAATTGAGGAATAATAATATATAGAAAAATCATCATACTTCTTTGTTTTTTTTAGAACAAAGAATTTTAAATTTGGATAATATTCAAAATTACAATTAAATGAATTATTTAATTTTGTTATGATGATTTCATCACAATAATCATTAAATAATTCATAAATTTGTTTTCCACCAATTATAGAAACATCTTTCTCTTTGGCAATTTTAAGAATTGTTTGAAAGTTATTAATAACTTTAACGCCTGAAATTTTTAATTTTTTATTTTTGGATAATACGATATTTTGTCTATTTGCAAGAGGATGATTAATAGTTTTGAATGTATTATGCCCCATTACTAGAATTGTATCTTTAGTAATAGATTTAAAGTGTTTTAATTCTAATTCATTTTTTCATGGAATAATCCCATCTTGAGCAATCCCATTATTTTTATCTACACATAATATCATTCTTAACATATTAAATATAATGTTCCTTATTTTTAAAATTATTCTTCATAAAATTGAGAATTATGTAAATTATAATAAAAACCTTTCGCTTCTATTAATTCTTGATGTGTTCCACGTTCAATAATTCTTCCATCTTTAAGTACTAAAATTTGATCAGCTTTTTCAATTGTTGACAATCTATGTGCAATTACAAATGAAGTTTTATTTTTTGTCAGTCTTGCCATTGCAGTTTGTACTTCAAGTTCTGTTTTTGTATCAATTGAACTTGTCGCTTCATCTAATATTAAAATATTTGATGTTGATAAAACTGCTCTTGCAATTGCAAGTAGTTGACGTTGCCCTTGTGATAATGAATCACCATTATCATTTAAAACAGTGTTATATCCATTTGGAAGTTGCATAATAAAATTATGGGCGTTTGCAGTTTTTGCTGCATTTATAATTTCATCATCAGTTGCATCTAATTTTCCATAACGAATGTTTTCTTTAATTGATACATTGAATAAGAAAGTATCTTGAAGAACAATTGATACATTTTTTCTCATTGAAAATTTTGTAATTTCTTTAATTGATATTTCTTTATCACCAATCAAGATATCACCATCATGAATATCATAGAATTTAGTTAATAGGTTTATAAAAGTTGATTTACCAGAACCTGTTGGTCCAACAATTGCAATTGTTTGCCCAGGTTTTACATCTATATTAACATCAAATAAAATTTGTTTATTTGGAACATAGCTAAAGTTTAAATCTTTAACTTTAACAGAGTCGTTTGTTAATAATTCAGAATATTTTTTATTTGGTAAAACATCTCCATCTTCTGGATTTAAGTTTGGATATTTGATGTCTTGATTGTTATTTAAATTAATTTTAAATAAATCACTTAATGAATTATATCCTGTATTCTTATTAGAATCTTTTTCATCATTTATGTTTAAGATGACATGTTCATTTTTAGTTACTTCATTTTGTTCATCAAAAACTTGGAATGCTCTATTTGCACCAGCAAGAGCCATTAATAATATATTTGTTATATTTGAAATTTGGGCAACTGGTTGGAAGAAATTTCTTGAAACCATTGAGAATGTTGCAATAGTTGTAATTGCAGTAAACGCAGTATTAACCCCATTATTATTAGAATTTAAATGATTTAAATCAGGTAATGCAATTCCATTAAAACCTTTATCAACACCCGATACTACAAAGATAATTCCAAAAAAAGTAATAATTATAGATGAGAAGTTTATAAAGAAGTTAGCAATTGGAAATATTGCTGATGTTATTGATTGTGATTTTTGAGATTCATTATTTAATTTATCATTATATTTTATAAATTCTTTATTAATATTTTCTTCTTGTCTATAAAGTGTAATGATTGATTGACCTGAAATCATTTCTTCAGCAAAACCATTTAATTCACCAATATATTTTTGTGTTTTAGCAAATGATGGTTTTGATTTTTTTATTATAAATGCAACTGGAACATACATTACTGGAATAATGGCTAATGTAATTAATGTTAAATATGGGCTTATCAAAAACATTGTTATAAACATTGCTAAAATCATAAAAAAACCATTAACTAAAATTGTTAAGTTTTCAGATAATGCATTTGTAATGTTATTAACATCATTTGTAAATTTTGACATTAAATCACCAGATGAGTGTTGATCAAAATATTTAACTGGCAATTTTTGAATTTTTCTAAACAATTTTTGTCTAATTCCATATCCAATTTTTTGTGATAATTTTGCCATTGTTCTACTTTGTCATCACATTGTTGCAGCATTTAAGAAATAGAAGATTAGTGAGAAACCACCAAACAAACAGAAGTTCAAGAACAAACTATTGCTTGTAATAGGCGTATTATTAATAGTTGCATCTTGTTCTAATCTTCCAATTAATTCTGTTAAATATTTTAGGGTAAAAATTGCTAAACAACTCATAGCAACAGAAATAATTGTTATTATAGCTAACACAATTAACAATATCTTATAATCAGCCATAAACTTAAATAATGTTCTAATCGCTTCTTTACTATTTTTTTTACTTAATTTAGAACGATATTTACTAATTATTTTTTGTTGTTCATTATTTAGACAATTAATTTGAATTTTTCCTGAATCCAAATTTTTAATAAATTCATCAATATTATTGTTAATCATTTCATTGTATTGGTTTGTAAGTTCAATGTTTGGAGATTCAAAATTATTTTTTTTATTTCATTTCATTTTGAACACCTTCCTCTCCCATTTGCGACAATGCTATTTCATAATATTGACTACAATTCTTTAATAGTTCTTTATGTGAACCGATTCCAACAATTTCACCTTTATCCAATACAAATATTCTATCTGCATCCTTAACTCCTGAAATTCTTTGACTAACAATTAATGTCGTTCTATCATTATTAGAAGATTTTATATAGTCATTAACAGCTTTTTCAGTAATCATATCTAGTGCACTTGTTGATGAGTCAAGAATAAGAATTTTTGGTTTCATAATAAGTGCTCTCGCAATTGATAATCTTTGTTTTTGCCCACCAGAAAAATTTGAACCTCTTTGTTCAACAACACTATCAAAACCATTTTCTTTTTGCATAATAAAATCATATGCTTGTGCAGCCTTTGCTGCTTCAGTCATTTCTTCTATTGTTGCATTCTCTTTACCAAAACGTAAATTTGATGCAATAGTTCCTGAAAACAATGTTACTTTTTGTGGAGAAAGAGCAATTTTAGATCTAAGTGAAACTTCATCAATTTCTTTTACATTATGGTTAGATACTAGAATTTCACCTGTTTTAATATCATACATTCTTGCAATTAAATTTACTAATGTTGATTTACCCGCTCCTGTTCCTCCTATAATTCCAATTGTTTCATTTTCTTTAATTTTAAAATTAATATTTTTTAGAACATAATCTGATGTTTCATGATATCTAAAACTAACATCTTTAAATTCAACAGTATTATTTTCAATTTTTTTACCATCTTTAACAAATGTTAATGTTGGTTTATATTGAAGAATATTTTTTATTCTATTAGCTGAACCAATGGCCATTGAAACTAATAAAATAACATTTATAAATAACATCATTCCAATTAATACCAATGTAGTAATTGACATTAATGTTGAAACATTAGTAATACTAATTGATTGATTAGTTGTTCCAACTCATAGAATAATTACAATTGTTGCTGTTAATGCAAAGTTAATTATTGGAAAAACCCACATGCTTATCACAAATGATTTTGTTGTAATTTTTCTCATTCTTTCATTTATTATGTTAAATTTAGCAATTTGTTTTTCTTGCAAATTGAATGATTTAACAACTCTTACACCTAATATATTTTCTTGTATTGATGAGTTAACATCATCAGTGGCAAATTTTGATAATCTATGATATTTAGTTGCCTTAAACATTACAAATCCTAGAATAACAAATAGCGATAAAGAAATTGCAATCATGATTGTTGGTAATAATCAACTTGATGATGAAATTGTTTCTTGTGTGAAAACAATTGCCACTACACCAATAATTCCACCAAAATATAGGAATAAGCTTCTAAAGCCAATTCTAAAAATAAAAACAAAAGCATTTTGAATAGCTTGAATATCTGTTGTTAATGTTGTTAGCAATGTTGAGGATTTGAAATGATCAAAATCTGCAAATGATAATTTTGGAATTTTAGAATAAGTATTGTAACGTAATTGTCCGGCTAGTTTAATACCTAGACGTGTTCCTAATAGTTCTCCCATAACTCCACAAAACAATTCAACAATACAAACCCCAAGCATTATCCCACTTATAATCAAGGCTCTATTAATTACTCATGAGTCTGTATGATTATTAATAGGATTTGCTCATTCTTGAATTACACCATTTAATTTTGTAAGCATCAATGGCAAAAGAATGTCACAAGCAGTTTGAGCTAACAAAAATGATATAACTATTAAAAAATAGAAAATATTTTTTTTGTTAAACAAAACATTCTTAACAACATACCACATAACTATTTCTCCTATTTAGTATTTCAAAGACTCTCTTTTTAAATCTCTTTTTTTGATATCCTCACGTTTATCAAATAATTTTTTACCTTTTGCTAGTGCAATTTCTAATTTTATCTTATTATTTTTTCAATAAATTTTAATTGGTATAATTGTAAGACCATCTTTTTGAGATTTAAATTCCAATTTAATAATTTCTCTTTTATGGAGCAATAATTTTCTTAATCTATTAGGATCAACATTAAATTGATTTCCTTGCTCAAATGGAGCGACATACATGTTAAAAATGAATGCTTCATTTTTTTTGATAGTTATATATGATTCATTTATCGAACCTTGTGAATGTGAAATAGATTTAACTTCAGTTCCAGTTAAAACTAATCCAGCTTCATATGTTTCTATAACCTCATAATTCCTAAATGCATTTTTGTTACTTATTAGCGCCATAATAATTATTAAAAACAATTTAATTTTAACAAATTTTTATTAATTTAAAATCAATTTTTCTTGTCATTTTGTTAGCAGAAATCACTCTAATTTTTACTTTTTGTCCAATTGTAAAAACACGGTTATTTTTTCTTCCTACAAGTGTTAAATTTTCAGGAATGTATGTATAAAAATCATCATCTAGATTTTTGATAGATATCAATCCTTCAATTGTATTATCTAGTTCAACAAATATACCAAATGAAACAACTGCAGATATTACACCTTCATACTCTTCACCAATTCTATATGACATATATTCTGCAAATTTAAAACTATTTATATCTCTCTCAGAATTTACCTGTCTTATTTCAGTTAAATTACATTGATCAATTAGATCATTTATTTTGTTTCTTAAAACTTGACGTTCTTCATCAGAGTAATAATCTTTTGCAAACACAAAATATCAAAGAATTCTATGAATAAGTAAGTCAGAATATCTTCTAATTGGCGAAGTAAAATGTGTATAATCTTGAAGTGCTAATCCAAAATGGCCTATATTTTGTGTAGAATATTTTGCTTTTTGCATTAATCTAAGCATTAATTTTCTTAATATATTTATATTTTCGTTATCCTTATTAGCTTCTAGAGTTTCATACACTTTTCTAGGTGTTAAAGTATGATAATCAAATAATATTTTAAAGTTTAATTTTTTAGATTCGATTATAAAATTTTCATACTTTTTAAATTCAGGCTTATCATGAATACGATATACAAAAGGAATTTCTAAATCATTAGCAAACATTGTTACACATTGATTTGCGGAAATCATAAAATCTTCAATCATTTTTTGAGCAATTCCAGATTTTTTTATTTGGATATCAATTGGAATCCCATCCTTATCTAGAATTATTTTTGGTTCTTTAATTTCAAAATCAATGTATCCATTTGTTATATTTTTGGTTCTTAAGATTTCATGTAATTCTTTTGAAATTAAAAGCTGATCATAAATTTCTTCTAAAACACCATTTCTTTTGATATTTTTATTATAAAAATCATTAACTTCATCATAAGACATACGGCATTTATTTTGCATAATTGCAGGGAAAACATTATATGATAATATGTTCCCTTGCTTATCAAATTCCATGTCACAAGTAAGACACATTTTTTCTTCATCTTGATTTAATGAACAAAGATGATCAGAAATATTAAAAGGAAGCATTGGAATAACTTTGTTTAGATAATAGACTGAAGTACCTCTTAAAATCGCATCTTCATCAATAGATGTATTAATTTGAACATAACTGGAAACATCAGCAATACTTACACCTAAAAAATAATTACCATTATCTAATTTTTTAACATAAATAGCATCATCTAAATCTTTTGAAGTTTCAGGGTCTATGGAAATAATCATTCTATCTCTAATGTCACGACGATATTTATTATCAAAATCAGTGATTTTAAATTTTAATTCATTAGATAATTTAATAGTTTCATCAGAAAAATGCATTGGCACCCCATTTTCATAAAGAATACTCATTACATCAGTACCAACATCATTAACATTACCAATTATTTTATCTAATTTAGCAATTGCAATATCATTTTTATAATCAACAATTTTTAATAATAATTTATCTCCATTTTTAAAATTATGTTCACCATCTAAAACTATTTTTAAATAAAATTTTAAATCATCAGGAATAAATTCAAATTCAAATTTTTCATTAAGATTTGCAGTTACAACTAATGACTGTTTTGATCTTTTTAAAATATTTGTAATTGCAACTTCTTCAAGTTCGTTTTCATTTTTATCTTTTTTTAATTTTACGAACTCAACTTCATCATTTCTAAGAGCATTTAAAAGGTTTTTTCTATATACATAAAATTCTACTTCTTGATCATTTACTATACTTTTTATAAAACCATCCCCTGCAGAATTTATAGACAAAATACCAGAATATGTTTTTGACATATCCATTTCATAATTTAAATGTCCTAATACAACTTTATTTTCAAAGATCCTTACTAATTCACCATCATCTATCATTTTATATATGACAGGAAAAATTTTATCTTTTTTTATTTTTTTATCAATTTCATGTATTTTTTTTACAATTATACCAATTGGAATTTTTTTATTACCATCTTGTTTTATAACATTAATTATTAAGCTTCGTATGTCAGTGTATTCCATTTTATTTACCTACAAAATAAACTACAACAGCAATAATAATTAAAATAATTGTAAATATGAACATCATTATTTGAAATCATTTTGTTCATCCACGGTCTTTTGTCTTTTTAAAAATTTCTAAATCTTGTCCTGCTAAACTTGCAAGACCGCCACTTGATCCAGATTTAGAAAGAAGTAAACCAATAATAAAACACATTATTGCTAAAATTGAACAAACAATAACAATTGCAATCATAATTTACTCCCTGACTTTTAAATATTCAATATTTTTATATTATAACATTATATTAACATTATATTAAAAATATAGGGGGCTATTAATTATGTGTACTGCAATATCATTAAAAACAAAGAAAAACTTTTATTTCGGTAGAAATTTAGACTTAGATTATTCATTTAATTATGATGTTATTGTAACTCCAAGGAATTTTGAATTTAAACTACGTAAATCAAGAAGTTTTAAGACAAAATTTGCGATGTTTGGAATGGGGATTGTAGTAAATAATACCCCTTTATATTTTGAGTCCATGAATGAAAAAGGCTTATGTGTTGCAGGATTAAATTTTCCTTTTTTTGCACATTATAATTCTGTAGATGCAAATAAGATAAATCTTGCGCCTTTTGAAATAATTCCATATATTTTAGGAAATTTTATAAATGTTTCTGAAGCAAAGAAGGAACTTGAATCAGTAAATATAATTGATGAAGCATTTAGTGTAAATATGCCAAATGCTCCATTACATTGAATAATTACTGATGCAGATGAAAATTCCATTGTTTTAGAATCTACAAAGGATGGATTGCATATATATGATAATCCATATTGTGTGTTAACAAATAGTCCTAGTTTTGATTATCACTATCTCAATGTTTTTAACTATAAATATTTAAGTTCAGAAAGAGCGTTAAACAATTTAAGCCCTAAATTGAAATTAATAAATTTGAGTGAAGGATTAGGTTCGTTTGGATTGCCTGGTGATGTATCTAGCCCCTCACGTTTTGTTAGAGCTATTTATAATAAATTTAATGCATATATTGATGAAGATGAAAATAAAAACATTGTTCAATTTTTCAATATATTAAATTCAGTTTCAATGATCAAAGGCAGCGTTGTTACAAACGATAATAAATATGAGGTAACACAATATTCATGTTGTTTAGATTATAATAATTTAATTTATTACTATAAGTCATACGACAACACATTAATAAAAGCTTTTGTGATAAAAAATGAATATATTATTTCTAATGAATTAACTATTCATAAGTTAGAATTGGAACCAGAATTTGATTATGTTAATAATTAGAGGAGAATTTTATGTTAGATCAAAAAGATTGAGAATTAATAAGAAATAATATTAAGAATATATTTGATAAAAATGAAAATATTAATTTTGTTAAAGATTTTTCAAATCAAAATTTTATAGATGAACATTTAGCAAATAATAAAATTATAAGAATTCCATTAATTTCAATTGCTGTTGATATTGTAAAATCTAAAAACAAAATTAATCAATTTGGAATAGAAGTATGATCAAAAATACAAGCACAATTTATGAATGGAATTTCTTCAATTTTACTGAAATATGGTTGTAAACATATAAATACTAATATGGACTTATATATGGATTGTTTTCTGTAGCATTAAAATCTGATGTTGATAATACAATGAATTGTGCTTTTGAAATTAATTCATTTAAATATTTATTAAATTATGAATTATCAAAGCTAATACCAGAATTTAATTATGTTGAAGATGATTTAGAATTAAATTTTGGAATAGGAATGTGATATTCATCAGATAATTATGTTACAAAATTATTTACCAACAATGATCTACTATATATGGGTGACTCTATAAATTATTCTAATTTTCTAGCAAAAAAAGCATCTAGAACAAATTATGCTTCTATATTATTCAATGATGCAATTTATAAAAATCTAACTGATGAATATAAAAATAATGACAGATTTGAATGTTTGCATTATAATAATTCTAAAACCATAGATATTTATGGTTGTAAAAGAATATATAAAGATTTCTTAGAATGGATAAAAAAATAATATGAAAATTTCTTCAAATAACGTAAAAAATAATAATTTAGACATTGATTTCGGAAACAATAGTCAAAAATATGTTGTTAATGATATTTGCTGTAGATCATTTCAAATTTCATGATCAGAATTACCAGCAAATACAAAATCACTTGCATTAGTTTTTGAGGATTATGATGCAATTCCTGTTTGTGGTTTCTCTTGAATTCATTGAGTTGCTGCAAACATTAATCCAGAATGAAATGAATTAGTTGAAAATGCTAGCTTAGATTGAAAAGACAAATTTGTACAAGGTAAAAACTCTTGATCATCAAAATTAATTAATCCATTATTAGATGTTTCAGGATTTGGTGGATGTGCTCCGCCTGACAAAGACCATGAATACATCGTCAAAGTTTATGCACTTGATACAACTTTAGATATTAAAAATGGATTTTATTTAAATGAAATGTATCACAAGATGGAAAATCATGTTTTGGATTCAGCAACATTAAAATTTTGATATCCTAAATTAAAATAAAAAAAAGAATAAACTAAAGTAAAAAAAAGAATAAAGCCATATGCTTTATTCTTTTTAAATCCCTAGAAATTAATTGAAAAATAATTTTTAAATTCTCCACCATCTGTGTATACATAATAAGGAGTTTGAATTGCAATATTTTTAATTGTAATTTCTGGTATTTGATATGTTGCAACTGATGTTCCTCTAATAAGTTTATTTATATCAATGTTAACATGAAAAGGACTATTGTAATTATCCAAATTAAAGTATTCTGTTAATAATGAATAAATATCAAAAGTACAAATAGTTTTATTTTTATTTACAGTTTGTTTTCCTCAAAGTCAACTATTTGCATATTCGAATTCTGTTCCTGGAACTACTTCTTCAGTAATAGAATCATTAATGGCCTTGCTTATTTCTGCCAATTTTTCTTGAGTAAGTGTATTTGTAAATATTGCTTCATTATTTTTTAATTTTGGATTGTAGTTGTCTATAGCAAACTCATTTAATGATGATTTATATGGTTTGAAATATGAACTAGTATTATAAATTCCATAGAATACATTATTTAATAAACTTACAAACGTTGAACCTGCAATAAGCGTAGAATCATAGATAGTTTTTAGCGAATTAGGTAAATTAATATCTACAGTAGTATGAGCAAATGATTGTCATGATAATTTGTATTGACCGTTAATATTAACAACATCATACTCAACATTATCAAATACTTGTTGAACTTCAATATAATCTCCATTGTTAATGCTAATTCAATCTGGTAATGCTCCAACTAATATTCCAACTGGAATACTAGTAGTACCGATTGACAATGTATTTGGAAGCGCCTTAAACAATTTATCTATATTGAAATATATATCACTTTGGAATTGAAATTTGTATGTAAACTTAATATGTTCATTTTCTTTTGAAAATACTTTTGTTTTTGTAATTGAATCAAATCAAGTTTTTAAATTTACAATTTCTCCATTTTTATCTTTTGTTTTTCTAGGATTTGCAAAAACATCAATTAAACCAATCATGTTTTCTTTTGTTAAATGTGGATTATCAAAGAGAATTTGTTCAAGTATTGTTAAAATAGTTTGATTAGGAATTAATTTAGTTAATATATCTTTTAAAATATATTCACCACTACCACTACCATTATCATTTTTCATTTTTATTAAATTAAGGACAAAGTCAAAAGGATCATTTGAAGTATTAGCCTCAGCTGTTTTAGTAATTAGAGAAATAAGTTCAATTATAGGATCTTGTTCATTATTAGTTGTTTTTTTAATGATATCTATAAAAAATTGTTTGTTATCTCATATGCTAACTAAAATTCCTTTTGTTTTAAGATCTGATATTAATTTAGTGATATTTTGATTTTCTCCACCAATTATTGTATTAATGATATTAAATATTGCTTCAAGTTGTTGATCAACATTAATTGAATTAATATTATCTAGAATAGGCTTAATAGTTGCAGCAATTCCAGGTTGATATTTGTTTAAAATTGTGATTATTAATTTTTTTGTATTTTCATTAACAATTAATTCAGAAAGTTTAGCATTTGAAAGAATTAATCTTACAGGTTCTCTAAGATCAATATTTCCATTTTTATTAATTAATTTATAAAATTCATTTAGAATTGTACCAATATTTTCAGAGTTTGTTTTTAAAAACTCAAGTAGTGATATTGGAGTCACATTTGATTTAATTAATTCTTGCAAAAGTTTTTGAAGAGGATCTAAAATTGTACTTATTATACTTAGATATTGATCATATGTATTTGCAATTTCAGTTTGTAGATTTTCATCTGTAAAATTCATCATTTTTTGAGTTGCAAATTCTTCTATATCAGTATATCCAACTTCATTATTTTGAATTTCAACATATTTATTCAGAGATAATGAATAATTATTTAGTTTAAAATCACCAATTTGTCTTGTTTGGTTATCATAGGTAATTGTTGAATTAGAAAAATAATAACCAAAATACAATTTTTTCATTAATTCAGTTGTTCGAGGAGAAAAGAATGTTCTTTTCAGTTCTCCTGAAATATTTAAATCAATATCTTTTTTAGTTTTTGGATTAAAGACAATGTTTTGCGCACCTAGAACATAAGTATTTGGTTTTGAAAGAGAATTATATAAATCAAATTGTATATTTATATTTCATGTGCCATCAGTGTTTGTTACGTTTATATTTTTTACATTTGCATCAAATCCAATGTTTGTTTTTGAATGCTTACCTAATATGGATATCATATTATAAATATCATTAGTTACAGTATTTTCATTTATAGATGCAAAAATTTTATCGTATATTGTACTATTTGCATTACTTGTTAATGCAGAAAAATCACCTCATCCATTTGAATCTGTATTTTGATTAAAACTACTTTCATTTGGATTATTAATTTTAGTTGAATAATTATATGTATTGTCAACGAATGTACCCTGTCCAGGTATTACAGATGATGAATTGTCATCAGCTGATGTGCTAGAAGTCTGTTCTTTACAACTTGTCAATAATGGTGTCATAATTGTTGCTGAAGCCACCAAAATAGACGCTCCGATTAAACATTTAAATTTTTTCTTCATAAAAATTTCTCCGATTTTTAAAGTTATTTTATTGAATTATAAGTTTTATTTAAATAGGAAATCTGTATTACTATGTGTTTTAGTAATTAGTTAAAAAT
>JAHLFM010000016.1 GCA_018883815.1 Candidatus Ureaplasma intestinipullorum | reverse complement strand
GTGTAAATCATAGTGGAAGTGAAACATTTACGGAATCAACATATGATATAAAAGGAGAATAATTATGTATAGATTAACAAAAGAATTTAGCTTTGATGCAGCTCATATGTTAGACGGTCATTGTGGAAAATGTAATAATTTACATGGCCATACTTATAAATTAAAAATTCACGTATTTGCAAATGAATTATTGGAAGATAAATCATCTAAGGACATGGTCATTGATTTTAAAGATTTAAAAGCAATGGTAAAACCAATTGTTGATAAACTAGATCATTCTTTCATATTTAATAAACAAAATGAGAGTGAAAATAAAATTGCAACAATATTATTTGAAAGCGGAAGAAAAATAAGCGAAATACCTTTAAGATCAACTTGTGAAAATTTAACGCGAATAATTTATGATGAATTAAAACCTTATTTAAAAAACTATAATTTCGCGGTTGAATTATACGAAACGCCAACATCGAGTTGTTATTATGATGGTAAAAATTAGGATTAATGTTTCTTAAATCTTTAAAAGATCTAAATAGAAATAAATAATTGTTTCTATTTTTTTATTGACAAAAAAAATGATGAATTTTGGTTCATCATTTTATATATTATTATTTCTTTTCCTTGTTGTATTCTTTAACTTCACTCTTAGTTTCGTTAATAATTTCTTCGATTCTTAATCCTGCTTTTGACATTCCTTGATTATGTAATTTTCTTAGTTTTTTGTTTTTCTTAGTTTCATCAACTAATTCATCAACTTTTTTAACTTCAGGTTGTTTCTTAATAATGTTTTTAACAACATTCTTTTGAACAATTTTTTCTTTTTCAATAACTCTTTCAAATTTCATAACCATTACTTTTGGCATTGGAAGAGTATCACTTGAAGAACAGCAACAATCATCTAATTCATCACAACATTCATCTTCATAATCAGATTCAGAATTTAATTTATCATATAAGTATTGGATACCATTATCATGTGAATATAAATCATTATTGAATGCACTATTAATTGCATCAGTAGTAGTAATACTTCATCAATATAAACGGTGTTCTCATTCAATGTATGATGCAAGTTCATTACATTGTTGTTTTGCTTTTTCTTTAACTAATGCTAAGTATTCACGGTGTAATAAAATTGTTTTTAAAACCATTACTTCAGCAGATAATATTTTTAAGAATGAGAAATTAGCTCTAACTGTGAAAAGAATTTTATCATTAATATTTGATGTTTTATAATTTAAAATTTCATTTTCACAAATTTCAGTTAATAATTTAGTACGTTTAAGTTCTAATAAACCAGCAAGCTCTGATAATTCAGAAATTATACCTAATTCAGAATTCATAAATATAAAGTAGTTATTAAAAATATTTTCTTCATCACTAACTAAATCAGATTCTTTTCCTAATTTTAACAAATAATTAATTCTGTTAGATAATTTGTTTCTAAAAGTTTTCATTTGATAAATATCAGCAAATGCATCAGATTCATTATGTAAATTATACACAACATCATTCTTATTTTGGTAATGAGAAATAATTTCTTCCATAATTTTTTCATCTTCTAAATTAGAAGATTCTTGATTCATTAATTTTTCTTGTTGTCTCAATAACTTTAATCTTAATTTTTGTTCTTTTGCAAATTTCTTTTGAGCTTCTTTTAAAAGTTTTGAGTTTTCCTTATCAACAGATTTTGAATAAATTGAATAGTTTTTATGAGCAATATTATATGCTACAGATAATTTTATAGTTAAATTATCTAATGCAATTTTTAAAGAAATAATTTCATCATTTAATGAACTTAATGTTTCATCTAAATCAACATGTTTAGAAATAATTTTCATTGATTTTACATTAGATTCATTAATATCATTACGTTCTAATAATAAATTTTTAATTTCATCTGAATCATTAGAGTTCATAATTTTATTCATAATTTCTTCAGCAGTATGAGAATTAACTGATAATCTATCTAATGTTTGAATAACACTTTCTTCTGAATCATTAGCAAATTTTTCAGTTGCTAAAGTTCTATATAATGAAAGTTTTTCATCAATATTAGTTTGAACAAAATTAATTTGAGAAACAATTGTGTTGATGTATTCATTTAATTCATCATTATTTTTTGATTCCAATTCTTCATGAATTTTTTTAGTATTTACATCATTTTCTTGGTTACTATCAATTATTTCTTGTAAATTGAAATTGCTTGTTGATTTAAAAGCATCTAAACTAATTGAAACAGGACTAACTTCTTCATTACTCAATTGAGTTTCTTCAGTAACTTCACTATTATCTACAACTTCTTGGAACATTTTTTCATGTTCATCATTAATTTTCTTTTCAACTGTATATGAATCAAATAAGTTTAATTTATTATCAATTAATAAGAAATCATTTCAATCAACTTCAATATTATAAATAACATCATCAACTAAATCTAAATATTTATCAAGATCAGAGTCATGTGCATCATACATTTCTGAAATTTCATCAACTTTATTTTCTTCAGTAATTCTGTATTTTTTAACAACAATGTCAACTAAATCTTCATATAATTTGTTAGTTTTTTCTTCAATTTTAGAAATATATGATGAAAGTTTGTCGTTACTATTTTCATCAATAATTGCTAAAAATTCAACTGGATTAATTCAAGTATTCCCCATTAAAGAATCACGACTAATTTCTAATACTCTTGCAAATTTAGAAACATTATCTTCTTGTTCTCCAATTTTTAATTCTTTTGATTCAAATTCAGCCATTGAATTTTCATCATTTTTTCCTTCTAATTGACTTTCAACTCTTGATAATAATTCTTCATTAAATTTATTTTTAAATTCAATAGCACTTTCAACATCTTTTTTATTAACTAAAACATATTCACCATTAACCTTGTCTAAGATTAATTCAATATTAGAATTATTTTGTTTGTTATTATTCATGATTATACTCCTATGTTTTTATTATTTTGATGATTCTTCTTTTTCGTTATCAAATAATTCAGTTAATGAAATTGTGTTTCCGTGCTTATCATTAATAACCACTCTTGTGTTACCATTATCATCTTCTAAACCGTCAATGAAGTGTTTAGTAATATTTTCAAATTCAAAACCATGTGTATATTGTTTACTTGAATCAATTGCATCATTAATTTTTAAAGTATCACTAATTACTGAGTTATCAACATCAGTTAATCTAATTGTTTCACTTCTTATTTCATTATCAACTCATTCTACAATTGTTGATTTTTTAATGATGTTTTCTTGTTGAGAAGAAATAAAGTTAACAACAACTGGTGTATTTTCATTTGAGTAGAACAATAATTTTTCAAATTCAGTTGTAGGTTCTTTAATATTATTGTATTCAGAATCTGCATCATAATTTGAATATTCATAATCATTACTATTTTCTAATAATGATTCATCTTCCTCTGAGTAATTTGGAATATCAACTTGTTCATCATACTCAGGTTCATCATATGTTGTTGGTTCTTCTTCAACAAATTCTTCTTCAACTTCATATTCAGGTTCTTCATATGTTGTTGGTTCTTCTTCAGTTGGTTCTTCTTCGTGTTTTTTCTTACCAAATAGTTTGCCAAAGAAACTTGGTTTTTCTTCAAATTCTTCAATAACTTCTTCTTCAGAATCAATTTCTTCAGGTTTAACAAAAACTTCTTCTACTTCTTCTTCAGTTTTAGCTTCAGAATTATTAACATCAACTGGTTTTTCAATAATTTCTTTAGATTCTTTTACTTCTACTTTTTTATTTTCTTCAGGTTTTTCAACTTTTTCAACAACTTCTACCACTTCTTCTACTTCCTCTTCTTCAGTAGATTCATAATCACCGAACATTTCTGCAATTTCTTCATCGCTTAAAACATAAATAATATCATCTTTAGTATATTCAGATGGATCAACTCCAGGTCTTCTATAATATACATTATTACCATCGATGTATATTAACTTATTTTTATCAATAAAACTTGTTTCATTATGACAGAATGGGCAATTGTCATAAACGTTATTATTATAAGATTGGAATGGAGAATTTTCAATAATAGCTTGAATTAGTGAAAAATCACGATATACAAGAATAATTGAAATTTTACATTTTGCTAAAGCATCTGCAATTAATTCATTATCTTCTTCATTATTTGAGCATAATTCTTGGTATTCAGTTACATTATTGTTATAAGCTTCAACTTTTTTATTTAATTCATTTATCAAATCATTAATATCTATATTTTTTAAAGATTGTGTTTTTCCATAAATTATTTCATCAATACTTTCATTTAAACCAAAATTATTTTCATCACAAAATTTTGCAACTTTTGAACATGCTAATTCTTCTACTTCTGTTAATGAAGAAATTCTTTTAAAGTTTTCAAATTTATTGCTAATTAGTCTAACATAACTTTTTAATTTTGGTTCTTTTAAAGTTGTCAAGTATGCTTGAGCCTTTAAATAAATTTTTGGAAGTCTTCAATCATTGCTTAATTCATCAATAAATTCAATATCAACAACTAACCCATTAATACTTACACTAGAATTTCCACTTAAGTCTAATCCAATTTTCTTTGCTTCCTCTAAACCTATTGCGGCAACTTTAGCATCAATATCTCTTACTTGCATTTTATTTTTCTCCTAATTTTATATTACAAAATAATATTATATATATATTATATACATTTTTGTCAAATTTGTTAATTAACATTGGTTTTTTTATATTTTTTTGTTATTATTTAACTACAAAACGAGGGATTAAAATGGAAAAAAAAATATATGACATAATTGTAATTGGTGCAGGTCCGACAGGGCTTTTTTCAACTTTTTATGCATCATATTTAAAATTAAATACAATTTGTGTAGAATTGTCTGAAAATATTGGTGGACAATTAACTAATCTATATCCAAACAAATTTATTTATGATTTCCCAGGTTTTCAAAAAATAAAGGCAAATGACTTTGTTGATTCATTAAAAAAACAAATTTTAAATTTAAAATCTGAAATTATTACAAAGACCTCAATTAATCATTTTAAATATATAGATAATGAGGATTATTTTGAACTTTATGATCAAAACAACAATGTTTATTATGCTAAATTTGTAATTATAACAATTGGAATAGGTTCATTTACACCAAATAAAATCCAAAATTTTCCTGACTCCCACGAACATGATAAAGTTCATTATTTTTTAAAAAGTGATTGTGATTACAAAGATAAAAATATTCTTGTTTTAGGTGGAGGAAATTCTGCGGTTGACATTGCAGAACAATTAGTTACACAATATAATTCCAATGTAAATTTGATTCATCATAAAGACGAACTAAAAGCCAATTCATTTACTAAAGATGAATTAATTTCAAAAGGTATAAATATTCACTTAAATACAGAATTGGTTTCTTGAAATCCTGAATCTTGTATTTTTAAAAATCAAGAAAATAATTCATCAGAATTATTCTATGATTTTATAATTGTTCAATATGGGCTCCAACCTCTACATTCACCAATTCATGATTGATCTAATCTTAAAATAGAGGCTAAAAAAATAATTGTAGACAATAATTATGAAACAAGTATAAAGAATATATTTGCAGCTGGTGATTGTATAAAAAATGATAAAAGAATCAATTCAATCATTACCGGAATGTCTGAAGCTACAATAATTATTAATAATATTAAAAATATTATAAAAAATAAAAATTAATAATTAACTTTATATAAATATAATCCACAACCATTCATTTTTCTAATTGCTTTTCCTTTTTTTGGATTATCAAAATAGTCTTTGATTGTTTTTAAATCTATTTTGTTCTCAATCAAATCAAAATAAACTCCAATTATCATTCTTACCATATTTCTTAAAAATCCATTTCCATGAATTTCAAAAGTCAAAATATTATCATTTTGAACATATGAAAAATCATATATTTCCCTAATTGTATTTGCAACTTCAGAAGTTGAAAATGATAAGAAATCATGTTTTCCTACTATCATGTTTTTATAAGTTTCAAATTGAGACAAATCTACAGGCTTGTTATATTGATAAATAATTTCAGATTCTATTGGAT
>JAHLFM010000015.1 GCA_018883815.1 Candidatus Ureaplasma intestinipullorum | reverse complement strand
TCAACAAATTAAAATAATATTTCAAGATGAATTTGATTTACCATAATTTTATGATATAAATTAAGAGCTAGAAAAAAAGTATCTAGCCCTGTAAGGAGAAAGATACTTTCCACAAACTATTCTACATTACCACATTAATTAGGATAATTTCCTATTTAATGTTTTTTATTTATATATCTATATAACTATATATAATCATAAATTAAGCACCAATAAATTTCCATAAGATAATAGAATATTTATTAGTGAAATCAAATAATTCAACAATATTTTGTATTATTTAAAATAACTTTATTTAATTGTTTAATTAATATATCTATTATTAATATTGTAATTATATTAATTATTCCTATTTATTTTAATATAATTAATTTATTCTATAAGATAAGTTAATAATATATGCTATCATACATTTTGTTTATTTTTAAAACCGTTTTTAATAAAAAAAGTATTTATATTTATTCTGGAATACTTTTTTTATTTTTTATACTTATAACTTATATTCTTCCTTATGCATTAAAAATGTATATCAATCAGTTATTCAGTCTTTCTTTAATTTTAGCATTACTAATTTTTTTAATTGCAATTTTTTCAATTTTAGTTTCTACAACTATTTTTCGTCAAGGAATAGATGATGGAAGTGAATTATTAATAATAACAAAACAATTATCTAGGAAAGAAATTATTATTGCTAAATTTATTGCTTTATTAGTTATTTTATTATTAACAAGCTTAATAGCTTTTATTGTTCCTGTCTTTCTTAAATTTTCTAAATATGGAACATCAACACCACTAGATTATTGTTGTGGTTATTTTTTAGCAACATTTATAGTTTCAATTTTCTTTGGATCTATTTCAATTTTATTTTGCTTAATAATGAAAAAAAATCACGCTACATTTACAACTTTAGGAATTGCAAGTGTTTTGATGTTTATTAACGCAATAAATTATCTAACAGTATCTAATACTGGCGGGTATACTTCTAAATACAGTTATGGTCTTGATTCAGTTTCTATCAAGCAAAAAGATGGAACGATATTAACTGGTGATATATTGACACAGTATAATTTGCCTTATATTTCTGAAAAACATACTAATATTATTGATAATATTCAAAAAGAAGCACTAAAAGAAACAAGGGTTAAAACATATACATATATGGATCCATTTTTTCAATTATCTAATTTATTTTCATTAGGTAATTTTTATCATTCTCAAAATTGTTCTTCTTGAAATAATTTAAATGTTTCAGATCAATTATTTGTTGATAGTTCATGAACAAATTTATATTTAACATTTACACCGATTCTAGATGTTGATTTAGAAAAAGAATTTTCTATTACTTATGAAAACAAACCATATTCTTTAACATATCTTTATCATGATGTTTTTACTATTAAAAATTATTCTAGAGGAATAGATATGGATATCGAAGAACCAATGTTATATGATAGAAATATTTTTCTATTACCAATTTTAGAATATGAAAATAATATTGTTAAAGATACTATTTCATTACAATTTTTTGATATGACAAAACCAGAAGATGTTAAAAAAATTGTTGATATCTGTTTTTCAAAAAATCTAAATAGTATCTTTACTTTATTTAATAAATATCAATCTTTTTTAAAAAAAGTTAATAATGCCAGTGCTGAAAATCATTATAATTTTCAATCCTTTTTAAATACATACTTATACTTAGGTTTTTCAATTATTTTTGAGAACATCATTAATGGCAAACCTATTACTCTAAAATATGATAATATTTCTCGTTCTATCCCTAGCAATATTTTAGATAATATAAAGTCTTATTTTTCCAAAAATATTGTTTCATGAAAAGAATATTTTAATATTCAAGAAGTGACACAACTTTTAAATAATAAACATTTATTTCAAACAATGTTATTGATTTTTTTGAATAGATATAATATTTCAATTTTTCAAGAATATTTTTTAAAATATTTACCAATTGGTTTTAATTTTGATTCAATTCAAGATCCAGATATACAGAAAAATATTTTAGACTTCTTTGATCTTAATTCATATAAATACACAAACTTTTTCCAGTTATTAAATAGAAATGTAGCAAATAATCAGTCGGAATTAATCACAAATTATTTATCCACTTTTAATAATGGTTATATTTACAATTTGTTATCATCTTGAAATACAGGAAAAACTTATATATCTTCAAATTCATATCAAATAGTTAACTCTCAAGCTATAAATACTTTTTCAAAATCAAAAATTAACTATTATTTAAATATTTATGGCTTAGTTTTTAGTTGATTAGGTTTTTCTTTATTGTTATTGATTGTTGCTGGATTAATTTATTCAAAGAAGGATATTAAATAGTATGTTGGCATATTTAAAATTTTTATTGTTAATGCTTATTAAGAAAGTTAGCACATGAGTAATAATTGGTATATATACTTTTTTAACAATTTTTATAGTTTATATTATGCCAAATATAATTCATGAATATTTATCAAATGTGTACACTTATATTGGTATCTTATTATTAGTTATTATAAGTATAGCAACCAGTTCATCATATATTGCAGCAACAATATTTAGGAGTGGAATTGACGATGGTAGTGAAATCCTAGTTTTATCCAAATCATTGAGTAGATCTAGCATTTTATTAGCTAAGGTAATTGTGTTATTGATTTTTTTATTTAATGTTTCTACTTTCTGTAGCATTTTAACAATTTTTTCAATGTTTACTAAATATGGACATCCTAATCCTACACCATATGTATTAGGAACGTTTACAGCATATTTGGTAATTGGTTTATTCTTTAGTTCAATAACCATTTTATTTTCGTTAAAATTGAAAAAAACAAATTTAACACTTTTATCAGCATCAATTTCAACAATGATTGCAGTGACAACAACAATTGATTATTTGGTAACAAAAACTCCAGGAGTTTATAACCAAATTAATTCATATACAATTGTTCAAAACTCTTTGTTTTCAAAAAATGCAGAAAAAAATACAGAATTAATTGATGGATATAATTTGTATTTTAATAATTATCCTGTAACTCCAGAAACATCCAATTTTGATGGAGAATCAATTATTACAGAAGAAAATAAACATAATGTAATTCAAGACATTTATAATAATTGTTTGTATAAATCTGGCTTTATTAATTTTGCTCCATTTGATATTGGTTTTCAATGAGCTGAATTAATGAATTTAAATAATTTTGAATATTTTCCAGATTCTGGATGAAATTATAAAAATGATTATCGCCATTTGTTTAAAACATCATCTTTATTCAATTTTTATTTATCATTTCAACAAATTGATATTAATAATAATGAATTTATTACTTTTAAATGGCAAAATAATGATTCTACCTCTTATAGTGAACTTGTGCCTGTAAGTAGTAGAACAGGTATCAAATTTGCAAGTTATTTTAATAATGACAAAAGATATAATTTAAATAATTTTTCAGATAAATATTTTAGTTTAGAAGATCAATATGTATATTTGCCAATAATTAAAACTGAAAATAATAATAATCAAGAATTTGTGTTTGTTAGATTTGATAATCCTTATTTAGGAGAAAGTTCAGATATTATTAGTTATTTAACAACAGATACATATAGTTCAAACTTAATTCCTGAATATAAAAATATGCTTAGTATTTTAACAACTAATAAAATAACAACAACGTATTATTTTAATCAGTTTTTATTAAGTTATTTTTTTAATGCATATAACTATTTGTTGGCAAATTTAAATAATATTCAATTGATTAAAATTATTAGCAAAAATAATGAAATTATTAATTCTATTCCAACCAATAAATTGTTGAACATTATCAATGATGAATTTAAAATTGAATCAGATTATTATGAAATAACACCAGAAATGTATTTTGATTCAAATTATATTGATTCAACAATGAGTTTAATTGAATTTTGTGTTCGAAATTTAGAAGTATGTCAATTTAGTGCTATTAATTATTTAGAGAATAGAGATAATGATATTGGATATATTAATGATTCAGATGATGCTAAAATTATTTCAACTATTATTTTCAAAAATGATACCAATGTTGATAACTATACTAATTTTTATGCAATAAATGGGATGATTACTGATCAAAACAATTATAAGGATTTTATTCAATTATCTAATATATTAATAAATAAATTGCCTGTAATTACAAATAATATCAATGATTTTTCTACTTTTGCTGCAGTTGTTTCTAAAAATTATTTAAATATTTATAGTACCATTTTTGGTTGGTTATCAACTTGTATAATTTTTATAAGTATTTCAATTTATTTTTATTATAAAAAGGATTTTAAATAATATGAATAGTAATATTTTAAAAAAAATAAAAAAACATTTTATATCATATAAAAATTATTATTTATCATCTCCTAAAAAAAATGCTTTAAATTATAAACCGAATCCATCTTATATTTTAGAAGTGATAAATCTATGCAAAAAATATAAACCAAATTCTCCATGAATAATTAATAATCTTAATTTTCATATTAAAAAAGGAGAATTTCACGCTTTTATAGGTGGAAATGGAGCTGGAAAAACTACTACAATTAAATCTATTATTGGTGCATATGCTAAGTTTGATGGTTGTGTTTATATAGCGGGAAAAAATAATTTCAACAAAGAATCAAAAAAATTTATGGGTTATATCCCTGAAATTGCAAAATTTCCAGAAGGGATGTCTGCTAGAAATTATTTAATTTCAATGTGTGAAATGTCAGGATTGTCACACCATGATAGTGTTAAATATACTGATAAAAAATTAAAAGAATTTAACATGCAACGTTTAGCTAAAAAATCACCTAATAATTTTTCATCAGGACAAAAAAAGAAAATTCTTTTAGCTCAAGCATTAGTTCATAATCCAGATTTACTAATTATGGATGAACCAGCAGCAAATCTTGATCCAATAGCTCGTATAGAATTTTTTAATATTTTAAAAAAATTACAAAAAGAAGGAAAAGCTATTTTTATTAGTAGTCATATTCTTTCTGAATTAGATAAATTTGCAGATACTTGCACAGTTTTGGATGGTGGAAAAATAGTTTATACAGGAAAAGTAGAATCCGATATTCCCTCATATGTAATTAATATTAATAATAAAAAGAAAGATGAGTTGTTTAATTTATTAAAACAAAACAATCTTGATTTTGATCAATTAGATGAGTTTGAATGAGTTATTAATAATTTTAGTAATTTAGTTTTTTTAGAAGAACTTAAGAATAATGAATTTATTTTTAATTACTTTAAACATAAAAGAACACTTGAAAATATCTATAATAAATATGTAATTAAAGGTTCTATAGAAACTATGAAACATGTTTAGTTAGATAATTTAATTTAAAATCTATTTAAGTTATATTTATACAAAAATTGGGATATATTAAAAAAAGAATGTGACTGTTTTAGATTTCTAGTTTCTCCCTAAATCTAAAACAGTCCACAATATTAATTTAATATACTTTATAATTTAAAAAAATAATAGGAGAAAATATGAAAAAGAAAATAAATATAGGTTTGGATATTGGTATTACTTCTGTTGGATATTCAATAATTGATGAAGAAAATAATATTATACAAATGGGGGTAAGATTATTTGATGATGTTGCTAGTCCTAAGGATGGAACTTTAAAAAATGCAACTAGAAGAGAACATAGATCTTTAAGAAGAAGAATAAGAAGAATTGCAACAAGAAAGGATTCGTATAAAAAATTATTAATTAAATATGGTTATTGTAAAGATGACAATGACAATGAAAAACTATTAAATATTGATATCACTAAATTTGGCGTTGATAATCCTATTGAACTAAAAGTAAAAGCTTTAAAAGAAAAAATTACTCAAGATCAATTATTATTTATATTATTTCACTATTTACACCATAGAGGTTTTTTCTTTATTGCTGATACTGAAGATAATAAAATTGATCATGAAATTGATTTAAATATTCTTCCATCTGTTGAATTATATAATTTTTATTTAGAAAATGGTTATTATAAAAATTCACCAAGTTCAAACAATTATAGTTATGGTCAATATTTGAATGAAATTAACCAAATTTTAAGTATTAATAATTATTTAAATCCTGAATTTATAAATGAATATAAAAAATTATTTACAACAATTAGAAATTATAGTGAAGGACCTGGTAGTGAAAAAAGTCCAACTAAATATGGCTTATATAAATTAGATAAAAATGGTAATGTAATTAAACCATTTGATAATCTTTGAGATGGATTAGTTGGGAAATGTACATATTATAGAAATGAAAATAGAGGTGCCAAAAATTCTCCAATTTCAGAAATTTTCAATTTATTAAATGATTTGAGTAATATTTATTTTTATCATGATCATGACAAAAAGCTAACTCAACAAGATAAAGAAAAAATTTTAAATGAATATAATAATAAAATTCATAAAAATGCAGACTTTAAGTTGTCGCCTACAAAATTAGTTAAAATTAAAAAAGAAAATTTTGATTTTGAAAATATCAATGAACATAATATATATGGATATAGAGTTAATAATAAAAAAGAACAAATTATAACTGAAATTAAAAACTATAAACTTATTTTTAATTTTATGCTTCTTGAAAATATCATTGATTCAAATGCAAATATGTGAGATATTAATGTAATTAATAAAGCTCAGGAAATATTTAAATTATTAGAAACTAATGATATTCTAAAAAGAAAAGAAAATATCAAGAACCAATATCCTCATGTAAAAAAAGAATCTCTTGAAATTTTAATTGGTAAAAATGGAGTAAAAAAAGTAACGGATACTCATTCTTTATCATATAAAGCAATGAAAGAATATATAACTTATTCATTGGAAAATTTAAATTCTAATAAAAATCAAATGGTTTTCTTTAATGAAATTATGATTCAAAATGAAGAAAACAATGTTTATACTTCTAAATATTTACCACACAATATCTATCAGGATGCAATCATTTCTCCAACCGCCAAAAGAGCTTTAACTCAAACTATAAATGTATTAAATAAAATTCTAAAAAAATATTCTAAGGAATATGACATTGATAACATTACTATTGAATTAGCAAGAGATAAAAATACTGCTGAAGAAAGAAAGTCAATTGAAAAGGCAAATAAAAAGAATGAAGAAATAATTAATACTTTTAAAAAAGAATTTAATATTCCAGAAGAAACAATTATAAATAGTGCTACAAAATTAAAAATAAAATTATGATATGAACAAGATCGTAGAGATATTTATGATAATAGTGAAATTACATTTGAAGAAATCATGAATGGAATGAAATTAGATGTTGATCACATTATTCCATATAGTATTAGTGGCAATGATTCAATGAATAATAAGGTTTTAACACATTCTTATAATAATAAAAATAAATTAGATTGCACGCCTTATCAATGATTAGAAAATGAATCAAAATTTAAGGATTTTGAGCAAAGAGTACAAAAACTGTATTCACAAGAATTAATTAATAAAGAAAAATATGAAAATCTATTATACCAAGGCGATCCACTAAAAGATCCTGAAGGATTTATTGGAAAAAATTTATCAGATACTAGATATGCATCTAAATTAACTTTAAATCTTTTGCAAGATTTCTTTGATAAAAATAAAGAATTATATGGATATGTTAAAGTTAAAACAGTTCGCGGTCAATTAACTAATTTCGCAAGATATAATCTGTTTGTTAAAGAAATTAATGGAAAAAGAATTTCAAGAGTACCTAAAAATCGTGATTTATATTGTCATCACGCAATCGATGCTTCAATTATTTGTTTTTTAGGAATGAATCATAAAACTAAATTATTATTAAATAAGTGTAACGAAAAGATTAAAACTAAAACTATGAATAATGAATTTAGTTTTGAAGATGGAAGGCTTATTGATAATGAAACTGGTGAAATTCATGATGTTTTTAATATTTTAAAATATAATGACAAGGATGATATTGTTAAAAATTTTGGAATTCAATTAGAATCATATAATTGAAAATATAATGAAGAAACTAATGAAATTATTAAAAATTCCAATAGTAATAAAATATTATTCTCTAGAATGTTAACAAGAAAGAATAATGTTCCATTATTTGACGAAACTATATATTCTGTAGATTGAAACAAAGATAAAACTGAAGGTAATATTATTACTTATTTAGACTTATTATGTGCTGATATTGAAAAAATGGATAAATTCTTTTTAGAAAATAAGGATTTAAATAAAATTCCATTATATAATAACCATCCTAATATATTTGAATTATTACAAACAATATATAAACAATATAGTGATAAAAAATCAAATCCATTTGTTTTATATATGAAAGATCAATTCAATATTGAAAAACCTAATTTTATAATTATTAAAAATACAGCTAATAATACTGAATTTAAAATTAGAAAAATAAAAATAATTGGAGATAAAATAACTCCTAAAAATACAATATTATTAAAAAAACATAGCAATAAATCTATTTTAAAAAAATTAAATTGATTATCAATTAGAATTTATAAAAATGATAATGATAAATATATATGTGTTCATATAAATCAAAAAGTTTTAACATATAATAAAAAAACTGCGCAACTTAAAATTGATAATAATAAATTAAACCAAAAATTAGATGAATTAAATATTCATAATTTAAAATATCTTGAAATTAATAATGGAACAATGTTTAGAGATAAACATACTAATGAGTTATTTTATGCAATTGGCGGCACTAGTAATCTTATTGAGATTAAACCACTTTCTGAATCTAAAAAATTAAGATATGGAGATGGACGTATCCGTATATCATCATCAACAATAATAGATAGATACAACATAATTGAAACAGATGAACTAGGAAATATTTATAAAGATTATAATTTAAACAAATATTTCAAAGAAGATAAAATTATGTTAAAATAAATATGTTATAGGAATTTAGTATCTCCTATAGCATGACTACATAATAATGATACTAAGTCGAGACAAGAGTTGATCTCGAATTCGCCCTGGCCATTTGGTCCAGCGGTTTTTTATTTATATTATAGAGCTTGAGATAAATGGCCTCTTTTCTGGGCAAATTATCTCAAACTCTCTAATAAATCTAAAAATGGGTTGAAAAATAATTGAAATTGAGCAAGGTGATCATTTAAATTTATATTTAAATAATATTGTAATCAGAAAAGAAAATGACAAAATAATAATTCCCATAAATGATATTGATACATTATTAATTAATAATTATAAAACTCAAATTTCTATTAATCTAATTAATGAATTGATGGAAAATAATGTTGTTGTAATAATTTGTGATAAAAATTATTTACCAACTTCTAATATTGTTCCAATAATTGGTAACTATAATACTCTAAAAGTATTAGAAAATCAACTTAAATGAGATAATACATTTAAAGCAAAATTGTGAAAAGAAATTATTTATTTAAAAATAACTAATCAATATAATTTTTTAATTAATTTTAATTTAGATATAAAAATTGCTGAACAAATTAACATCTTAAGAAATGATATAAAAGATTATGATATTTCCAACCGTGAAGGACATGCATCAAAATTATTTTGACATGCTTTATATGGACTAGATTTTAAACGTCACAATAATGATTATTACAATTCATTATTAAATTATGGGTATACAATTCTTCGTTCATATGTTACTAGATCAATAATTAAAAAGGGATTAGACCCTCGGATTGCTATTTTTCATAAATCATGACATAACTATTATGCACTTGCTAGTGATTTAATGGAACCATTTAGAGTTTTAATAGATCATGAGGTTTATAAAATTTATGAAAATAGTGAAGTGAATTTTTATGAACACAAACAATCATTAATAGATTGCTTTAATAGAAAAATGATTATTAATGGCACTAAATATTTTATTAATAAAGCTATTGATGTTTTTATAGATGCAATTGTTGAACAAAAACGTTTACCAACTATTGAGATTGATTATAATGAGTGATTATAGAAACATGAGAATATTACTATTATTTGATCTACCAACAGTTGAGTCATATGAGAAAAAGGAATATACACAATTTCGTAAACTTTTATTAAAAAATGGGTATACTATGATTCAATTTTCTGTCTATGTAAAATGTATTAATACTCAATTAAAGGTTGATAAAGAATTAAAAAAATTATACCAATTTGTTCCAACTAATGGAAATATACGAATGTTAACAGTTACTGAAAAACAATACCAAAATATGGTGATGATTTTAGGAAAGAAAAAAATAAATGAAATTTATAATAATGCAGAAAGGTATATTAAAATATAATGTTAAAAATTATAAAAAATAATATTAATATAGATCTTGATTATAATGGAATTAAAATATTACAATCCAATAATTCTAATTTATTTTATAAGGATGTAATTTTAGACTCATCAATATATATAGATGATTATAAAATTAAAAATGAAAATATTATTTATATTAACAATTTTAGTCAATTAAAAGATTTTATGAATTTAACTAAAAAATCAAATATATTTTTAAGGATAATAGAGCTTTTATTTGAATATAAAATAATTAATTATGAAAATATTAATCAAATTATAAATATTATAAACAATGAATATCAGTATGAATTATTAGAAATTAATGAAGGGGATAATTCTAAATTAATTAGTATGTTTTTTGAATTATTAAATAATAAATATTTGGATCAGAATTTATTAGAAATAATTCTAAATAATGTATTTGATGATAAAAAATTAATTATATTAGATAATATTGAATGAATTAATTTAGAATTTTTGTCTAAATTTTTAAATCAACATTATTTTTTAGTATTAACTAACAATTTTGAAAAATATATCCAAAACTATAAAGAATTAGAAATTTTAACAATTATTAAAAATAATTATGATTATTTTGATGTATTAGATATTAATCATTTATGTGTTTATTTACAATCAGAATTAAATATAAATATTGATCACAATAATATTGTTGAGTTACTTCATAAAAATGATATAAATAGTCAATTTATACTTTGGAAACTCAATAATATTTAAAAAATCGCCAAATTTTGTCAAATTTTTGTTAATTTGACGTTTTGGTTTAGTATCATTATTATGTAGTCATAAACGCTCATTATAACCTAATGTTTTAGCGGGAAGTTTTGGTTTAGTATCATTATTATGTAGTCATAAACGCCATCTATTGGTGATAAATTAAGTGATAAGTTTTGGTTTAGTATCATTATTATGTAGTCATAAACTGACTATTTGAAACATTACCAAGATTAGAAGTTTTGGTTTAGTATCATTATTATGTAGTCATAAACATAAAACTTATGAAGTTGAATATTCTGATGGTTTTGGTTTAGTATCATTATTATGTAGTCATAAACTCCATCAATTTGAGATGGATTTAATGATAAGTTTTGGTTTAGTATCATTATTATGTAGTCATAAACTGGATTTGTAAAGATTGATATGCTTTAGTTGTTTTGGTTTAGTATCATTATTATGTAGTCATAAACAAGATTTAGTTAAATATGATAGTAATATTAGTTTTGGTTTAGTATCATTATTATGTAGTCATAAACTAACCTCTTTTAAATCTCAATATGTATAATGTTTTGGTTTAGTATCATTATTATGTAGTCATAAACTATCACCAGCAATACACTCCTGAACTAAAAGTTTTGGTTTAGTATCATTATTATGTAGTCATAAACGCTTGATATCTTACCCTTATCAATTACCAAGTTTTGGTTTAGTATCATTATTATGTAGTCATAAACTTAAAAGATTCTTTTATAAAGAAGTGATTGGTTTTGGTTTAGTATCATTATTATGTAGTCATAAACAATATAATCCTGATGAAACATTACAGCTGCGTTTTGGTTTAGTATCATTATTATGTAGTCATAAACTTGTTGTAGCACTATAATTATATTTTGTGTGTTTTGGTTTAGTATCATTATTATGTAGTCATAAACTACTTGGTTCTTTTAATATAATTTCCATATGTTTTGGTTTAGTATCATTATTATGTAGTCATAAACATAGAGAGTCAAATTTTAGGGTGTTTCTACGTTTTGGTTTAGTATCATTATTATGTAGTCATAAACTTGGTGCACTTGATATATATAGTAATTTCTGTTTTGGTTTAGTATCATTATTATGTAGTCATAAACATTATGATATTGTGAATAATCCAAATTCAAGTTTTGGTTTAGTATCATTATTATGTAGTCATAAACAAATACTGTTGATTCTTAAATATTCTTGATGTTTTGGTTTAGTATCATTATTATGTAGTCATAAACATTCCATTTAACATTTTGGAACAAGCAAGAGTTTTGGTTTAGTATCATTATTATGTAGTCATAAACTTTATTTATAGAAAATATAATTTCTGAATTGTTTTGGTTTAGTATCATTATTATGTAGTCATAAACTTAATGTTAATCCACCTGTAAACACACTACGTTTTGGTTTAGTATCATTATTATGTAGTCATAAACTTTTCCATAATTAATCTCCATTCTAATCATGTTTTGGTTTAGTATCATTATTATGTAGTCATAAACAAGTTGGAAAGAATGGTAAATACAAGATTAGTTTTGGTTTAGTATCATTATTATGTAGTCATAAACATTCAACAAGAAAGAACTTAAAGAAGAAGGCTTTGGTTTAGTATCATTATTATATAGTCATAAACTATCTCCCTAACTTTAGAACGCTCCCATAATTTTTACTTAATTTACGATTAATAACTATTAATAATTATTACTGTATTAATTCAATTTTATTATTATCAAAATCAATATTTTTAACTTTTAAATTTAAAATTTGGCCAATGTAAAAATTTTCATAATGATTAAAATCAGGTTTTTGAAAATCTTTCATTCCTGAAAAGTGTAAAAATCCATCATTTTTTAAACCAACATCAATGAAAACTCCAAAATCACAAACATTTCTAACTACACCATTTAATTCCATATTGATTTTTAAGTTTTTAATATCTAAAACATCATCTCTCAATAAAGGTGTATCAAATTGATCTCGATAATCTCTTTTCACTTCCTTAATTGCAGATATAATTTGATTTAAAATAAATTCATTATTATCGCAAATATTTAATAATTTATTTCACACAGATTTTGAAATTTCTAATTGACTATTGTCATTATTTAAATCAATGTTTAATTCTTTTATAATTTTGTTTGCATATAAATAGTTTTCTGGATGAATACTGGTTTCATCAAGAATATTTTGACCATCTTTAATTCTTAAAAATCCTGAGCATTGTTGAAAAACTAAGTCATTAATTTTTGGAATGTTTTTCAATTCTTCACGAGACTGAATTTTTCCTATTTTATTTCTATAATCAATAATATCTTTACTTATTGATTTTGAAATACCTGATATATATACAAGTAGTTCATTGCTTGCTGTATTTAAATCAACACCAACTCTATTTACAATTTTTTTAATTACAAAATCTAAATTTTCATCTAATTTTTTTAATGGAACATCATGTTGATACTGGCCAACACCAATTGATTTTGGATCAATTTTTATTAATTCACTAAGTGGATCAATAATTCTTCTTGCAATACTAATTGCAGATCTTTTCTCTACAGTTAAATCTGGAAACTCCTTACGTGCCAACTCACTTGCCGGATAGACTGAAGCCCCTGCTTCATTAACTATTACATGTGAAATATTTAAATTATGTTTTTTAAGAAAATTATTAATAAAAATCTCAGTTTCTCTAGATGCTGTTCCATTTCCAATTGCAATAATATCAATTTTATTCTCTTTAATAATTTTTAATAATTTTTCTTCTGATTTATCAATTTTATTATGTGGTTCATTAGGATAAATTGTATCAATTAATAACATTTGATTATTTTTATTAACTAATGCTAATTTGCATCCAGTTCTAAATGCAGGATCAACGCCTAATACTGTTTTTTCTTTTAATGGAGATTGAGACAAAACGTGTTCAAGATTCATAGAGAACACATCAATGCTTTTATTTTGAGCATTTTCTAATATCTCATTTCATATCTCATTTTCAACAGAAGGAATTAATAAACGCGATAAACCATCATTGATTGCATTAAGAATTATATTAGCAGCATCACTTTGAAAATTTTTAGTGTATTTTCAAATAATTTGTTTTAAGGCAAAAGATTTGTCAAATAGAAATTTAGAAATAATAACTTTTTCTTTTTCGGCACGATTAATTGCCATAATTTTATAGCTTGGAATTTTATT
>JAHLFM010000014.1 GCA_018883815.1 Candidatus Ureaplasma intestinipullorum | reverse complement strand
AAAATAATTTCTAATAATGGTAATACAATTCTTCAATATTTAATTAATCAAGAAAAAATAGAAATTTTTGAAGAAGGTAAAATTTTAATAAATCCAAGAACATTATTAGAAATTGCAAATAAATTAAATGATGAATGAATTGAATTAAATAAAATTGAAGAAACTGTATTAATTATTAAAACAAATAAATTTAATGCACAAATAAATTTAATTAATGAATTTGAATATCCAATTACAAATTTTGATAATTACAATAATGAAAAAATAAATTTTACAATTAATGATATTGATCAAATTATTCAAAAGGTTTCATGATCTACATTACCAATAACAAATGAAATTAAACCTATTTGTGGTGTTTACATAGATTCTGAAATTAATCCTAATAAAATAACTTGTTTAGGTACTGATTCATATAAAATTACATATTTAACACTTGAAAACAAAAATAATTCAAATTTTAACTTCATAATCGATAATACAACATTAAAAATTATGAGTGAATTATATAAATGAACAAATGACTCAAATTTTAAACTTTCATTAAATGAAATGAATAAATTATTTATTGAAAATGAAAATTTAATATTAATTGACAAAGTTATGTATGGAGAATACCCAAAACTTGTTTTAAATAATGCTTTTAATATTAATTCAAATATAGTTATAAATGTCCTTAAAAAAGATTTACAATCTGCATTAGAAAGAGGAAAAATTTTTGTTAATTCAGAAAGAACACCACTTGTTTTAATAAATATTGAAAATAATAAAATGTTTCTTGAATTTTCATCATATGAATTTGGATCATCAAAAGAAGAAATAAATATTCAAAAAATTTCTGGAAACAACCTAAAAATATTATTAAATGTAAATTTCTTTTTAAATTTAATAAATACAATTGATGTTGATAATGTTGAATTACATTTTGAAAATGATACAAAACCAGTAGTGATATATAATGACAACACAAATTTTAAAGAATTATTACTTCCAATTAAAAATAATTAATGATAGAAATTAAAATTAAAACTGAATATATTACACTTGGACAATTTTTAAAATTTAGTGGAATAATTACCAATGGTTGTGAAGCAAAAGTATTTATTGAAAATAATAACATTTTTATAGATGATATTCTTGAAAAAAGAAGAGGAAGAAAAATATATAAAAATTCGCTTATAAAAATTGAAGAAAAGGTCTATAAAATAATATAAAAAAACTTAATTTAAAAATGATAAAATAAAAATAAATTATGTATTTGAAAAAGGAAGAAAAAAATGTCAGATAAACAACATGAATATGATGGAAGTAGTATCAAAGTTTTAAAAGGTTTAGAGCCAGTTAGAACACGTCCTGGAATGTATATTGGATCAACAGGACCAGAAGGTTTACATCACATGATTTGAGAAATTGTTGATAATGCAATTGATGAAGTCATGACAGGGTATGCTACAACTGTTAATGTTACTATTAAGAAAGATGGATCTATTTTAGTTGAAGATGACGGAAGAGGAATTCCGGTTGATATTCATAGTGAAACTAAAAAATCTACTGTTGAAACTGTTTTAACAGTTTTACATGCTGGTGGAAAATTTGATAATGATTCTTATAAAATTTCAGGTGGTTTACATGGTGTTGGTGCATCTGTAGTTAATGCATTAAGTTTATGATTTAAAGTTTGAGTATGTAAAAATCATGATGAATATTTTATAGAATTCAAAGATGGCGGTATTCCACAAGATGAATTAAAAATTATTGGCAAATCAGAAAAAGAACACGGAACAAAAATTCAATTTTTTCCAGATTTTACGATCATGGAAGAATCTCCATGAGATGAAAATAAGATTACTAATAGATTGAAAGAATTAGCATATTTAAATAAAGGTGTAATTATCAATTTTTATTCAGAATTAACTGAACATAAATTCACATGATGTTTTGAAGGTGGATTGAAAGAGTATGTTCAAGATTTAAATGCTCAAAAAGAAGTTTTATTTCCAGAAATTATTTATGGAGATAAAGAAGAAAGAGTTCCTGTAATTACTGGTAATGCTAAAACTGGTGCTGAAAAATCTGACTATTTAATTCGTTGTGAATTTTCTTTCCAATATAATAAATCATATACATCTTCTGTTCATACATTTTGTAACAATATTAACACTAATGAAGGTGGAACTCATGAAGAAGGTTTTGCACTAGCGTTAGTAAGAATTATTAATAATTATGCAATTGAAAAGAAATTGATAAAAGATCCAAATAAAGATAAAGTTAGTCGTGAAGATATTTATGAAGGATTAACTGCAATTATTTCTATAAAACATCCTAATCCACAATATGAAGGTCAAACAAAGAAAAAATTAGGAAATAGTGAAGTAAGAAAATTTGTTAATAGTGTTGTAAGTAATGTTTTTGAAAAATTTATTCTTGAAAATCCTGAAGTTGCAAAATTAATTGTCCTAAAAATTTTATCTGCTGCTGAAGCTAGAAAACGTAGTCAAGAAGCAAGGGAAGCAACTAGAAGAAAATCACCATTTGAATCAAATTCATTACCTGGTAAATTAGCTGATTGTTCATCAAGAGATGCATCAATTACAGAATTATATCTTGTCGAAGGGGATTCAGCTGGGGGTAGTGCTAAAACTGGTAGAGAAAGAGAATTTCAGGCAATTCTTCCATTAAAAGGAAAAATTTTAAATGTTGAAAAAGCAAATTCTTCAAAAGTTTTTTCAAGTGATGAAATTGCATATATGATTACTGCTATTGGTGCAGGAACATTGAATGATTATAATAGTGAAAAATTAAGATATAACAAGGTTATTATTATGACCGATGCTGATGTTGATGGTGCTCACATTAGAATATTATTGTTAACTTTCTTTTTTAGATACATGAAAAACTTAATTTTAGATGGACATGTCTATATTGCTCAACCTCCATTGTATAAATTTACTGTTGGTAAATCTGTTAGATATGCATATAGTGACGATGAACTTGAACAATTTAAACTTGAAGTTCCAAGTGGAAGATATAATATTCAACGTTATAAAGGGTTAGGAGAAATGAATCCGGATCAATTATGAGAAACAACAATGAATCCAGAAAATAGAATTTTATTAAAAGTAACTATTGAGGATGCTATTGAAGCTGATAAAGTATTTACATTATTTATGGGTGAAGATGTTGCTCCAAGAAAAGAATTTATTGAGGAACATGCTGAATACGTAAAAAACATTGATGCATAATTATTTAAAAAAAGGAAATTTAAAATATGTCATTTAAGAAAAATTCAAAAGGTAGAATAACTAGTGAAGAGATTCGTGAACAGTTATCAAAATCAAAGGTTCATGATATCAAAATTACAAAAGAGTTAGAAACATCTTTTATGGATTATGCAATGTCAGTAATTGTTTCTCGTGCATTACCAGATGTTCGTGATGGATTTAAGCCTGTACATAGAAGAATATTATACGCAGCATATGGTTTAGGAATGTTTTCAGATAAACCATATAAAAAATCTGCACGTTTAGTCGGTGAAGTAATTGGTAAGTATCACCCACACGGTGACTCTGCAGTTTATGAAGCTATGGTAAGAATGGCTCAAGATTTTAATATGAGATATTTGCTAATTGATGGTCATGGTAATTTTGGGTCAATTGATGGTGATAGTCCAGCTGCTATGCGTTATACTGAAGCAAGATTATCAAGAATTTCAGATGATATCTTAGATGCAATTGATAAGAACACAGTTGATTTTGCTGATAATTATGATGGTACAGAAAAAGAACCTGTAGTTTTACCAGCTTCATTTCCTAATTTATTAGCAAATGGGACAAATGGGATTGCTGTTGGTATGGCTACAAATATGCCAACTCATAATTTAAATGAAATTTGTAGTGCTATTAAAGCTGTAATTGCAAACCCTATGATTACTATAGATGAATTAATGGAATCTCATATTAAAGGACCTGATTTTCCAACATATGGTCAAATTGTCGGAAATAGTGGAATTAGGGATTATTTTAAAACTGGACGTGGAAGTGTTACTATTCGTTCAAAATGTGAAATTGAAGAACTTCCTAACGGAAAACATAATTTAGTAGTTACTGAAATTCCTTATAATGTAAATAAAACAAATTTAATTGAAAAAATTGTTGAATTAGTAAAAACTGAAGAATTAAAAGATATCACTGATTTACGTGACGAATCAAATCGTGATGGAATTAGAATTGTTATTGAATTAAAAAGAGATGTTATTCCAGAAATTATTTTCAATAAATTATGTAAATCAACACAATTACAAATTAATTTCTCTGTTAATAATTTAGCATTAGTAAAAGGAAAACCTAAGATTCTAAATTTAAGGGAATTAATTGATTTATATATAATGCATCAACATGAAGTTATTATACGTAAGTCTCAATTTGAATTAAAGAAAGCTGAAGATAGAGCACATATTTTAAGAGGTTTGTTAGTTGCAGTTGATCATATTGATGAAACAATTAAAATTATTAAAACATCTAAAGATACAGAAGATGCATGTCAACGTTTAATGGAATTCTTGAATCTTGATGAAATTCAAGTTAGAGCAATTCTTGAAATGCGTTTAAGAGTTTTAACTGGACTTGAACATCAAAAACTTACAGATGAATTAAACAAGTTATTAGAACTTATTAAAGAATTAAATATTATTATTAATTCAATTGATAAACGTCATGAAATTATTTGTGAACGTTTAGATTATTTTGTTAATACATATGGTGATGAAAGAAGAACTGAAATTCTTGAAGGTGTTAGTGGAAGTATTGATGATGAAGATTTAATTCCAGTTGAAGATATTGTAATTACTATGTCTAACAATGGCTGATTTAAAAGAATGCCTATTGATACATATCGTCTACAACATCGTGGCGGAACTGGTATTTTAGCTGCTAAAACTCACGAGGATGATAGTATTCAAAAAATTATTATTTCAAATACACATGCTGATTTGTTATTTTTCACAACTGAAGGAAAAGTATATAGAATTAGAGGACATCAAGTTCCAATTGGTTCTAGACAATCAAAAGGTGTACCAGCGAATAATTTTATAAATATTGAGAAAACTGAAAAAGTTGTTAATGTAATTACTGTTAATAACTATGATGAAGGTTACTTATTCTTTATTACATTAAAAGGATTAATTAAGAGAGTAAAACTTACTGAATTTGCAAGCATTAGATCTAATGGAAAAATTGCAATAACATTAAATGAAGATGATAAATTATTTGCAACACATATTACAAGTGGTAATGATGAAATATTTATCGGTTCTAATAAAGCAAATTTAAATAGATTTCATGAAAACACTATCCGTGAATTAGGAAGAACTGCACGTGGTGTTATTGGAATTAAATTAGATAATAAAGAATATGTAGTTGGAACTGGGGTAAGTAGTGAAGGTGAATATGTATTATCTGTAGGAAGTAATGGTGTAGGAAAATTAACTTCTAAAGATGAATATAGACTTACTAAACGGGGAGCAAAAGGTATTACAACTTTAAAAATAAATGAAAAAACTGGTAGTTTAGTAAGTGTTAAACTAGTTAATCTAACAGATCAAATTCTTTTAATTGCAAACACTGGAAATATTATTAGATTAAATGCGAGTGCAATATCAATCATTGGTCGTTCAACTTCTGGTGTAAAATTAATGGATTTAGATAAAAATGAAAATATTTGCTATGTTGCAGCATTTAAATCAAATGATGGAGAATTAGAAAAAGAAAATCAAGAAGAAGTAGCCGAAATACAAGGAGAATAAAATGTTTATAGTTACTTCTAAGAAAGAAATAGAAGAAAACTGTTTTGGATTAATTAATGGATGAATTAAAAAATCAGAAATTAATGCAAAAATTGTTTATCGTAGTTGAATAGATAAAGATAATGGTTATATTAAATATGATGGACAACCATTAAATGTGAAGTGTGATTTTTGTATTTTCTTAAATATTGATAATGTTGTATATCATTTGTTTATAAATTTTAAAGTCAATATTAATAATATTTATCAAATTGATGCAAGAAAAAAAGCATTATTAATTCAAAGAAAAAATGGTTTGGTATCATATGACAATGATTCTAAATTAGCATTTAGAGTTACTAATAAAGATAAAAAGGCAATATTTTTGTTTGTTGTTCCGAATGTTTCAAATGACAATGTTAATTCATGAAAATCCAGAGTTTTATGTTGTCATTTAGATAATGTTATACCAACAATTAAACATGCGATTTCTGATATAAAAGCAAATACAAAATTAGTTTTACCTAAAAAGAAAATTAGATCAATTTTAGATGAATTATAATAATATATTAACACTTAATAAATATGGGAGTATTCTAAAGTTGGGGAGAAGAAATGAAAAAGTGAAAATTATTATTAAGCACTTTTGGAGTGCTAACACCATTAGCAATCTCAACACCATTTATTGTTAGTTGTAGTAGTGGTGGTGAAGAAAAGCAACAACAAGTAGAAGAAAAGCAATATAGATTTTATGTGTCTATTATAGAATCAAACCCACTTTATACAACTTATAATGTTCATAAACAAGTTTTAGAAGGGTATGATAACTATTTTCAACCAATTTGAAAAGATTTAGATTATGGAAAAACTATTAAAGATAAAGATTGAGATAAATTTGTAGAACAAGCAAAAGCACAAAATATTCCAATAGTTTTTAAAGAAAATTCTATACAATTAAATTAGACAAAACTATTTAGGTGGACTTAAATATTAGCATCATTAAAAATTTTGGAGTATTCTAAAGTTGGGGAGAAAAAAACAAAAGATTAGCCATTCTTGGTTAATCTTTTTTTAATGTCATAAAAGGATGTTGAATAAATTAATTTGTGTACTTTAAAATTATGATAAAACTTCATTTATTAAATATTAGCATCATTAAACAACTTCACAAACCAAAACAACATTTTGACTAATTGCTTCATTATTTGCTAATGTTATAGCAATATTACCAAATATTCTAATTTCAGGATTATTTCTATTATTCATTGAAACACTATTTTTATTAGGATCTAGATTAATATCTATAGATTTTAGATAAATAATATCTTCACTATTGCTACCTAAATTATATAGTCCTAAATTAGGATTAAAATTATTTGAACTTAATTGATCTATAGATATATTAGTATTAAAATTAGAGATAGAATTTGAAAACAAACTAAAACTATAGTTAGTATTAATTTTATTTATTATATCTTCAATATTAATACTTTCCATATTTTCATAATAAATTGGTCCAAAATAATTAGTTAAAAATGAATTTAATCCAATCTTGTCTACATTTTCAATGGTATGTTGATCATTTCTTACTTGTTGAATTTCATTTGCAAATATTTTAATTAATGAGTTATATAAGTTTGAACCATTATTAACACTTACATAATTATTATATTGATTGTCATTTATGTTTAATGTTTTAAAACCTGATAATACTAATTGGTGAGAAGCACTTATATTATCAATATCAGTGTTATCAAAATTTTGAACATAAATAGAAAATGATAATTGTCCTAATGAATCATTAGCACTAAAATTACTATGAGAATTAATTAAAAAATTATATTGATTATTAGGGAAATATGTACTCTTATATTTATCAATAATGTTATTAATATTTAAATAATTAAAAATAGCAGTTTGAGATTGTTGAATTTTAATACTATGTAAACCAATACCCATAAAATATGAAGGATAAAAATTATATGCATTACTATCTATAATTTTAATTTGTTGCAACATAAATTCAAATAATTGATTTAAGGTTGGTAATTGCACATCATATTCATGCAATGGATTTTTAATTGCTAATGGATAATATGAATTAATTACTCATTCTCCATTGTTATATTTTTTAAAACCTTGCTCAATATTAAAATCAATTTTTAAATTATTATTTTCGATACTAAATTTAGGGGTAATTTTAAATTGATCCTTATAGTTAGTATTATTAATAGTAATTGTGTCATCAATATTAATTTCAAACCTAGATAATAAATCTAAATCTTGGTTAACGTTGTTAATGTTTTGATTATTTATTGGTTGAAAATTATTAAATCATTTTTCTAAATTTATTTCTACATCAATAATTGTGAAATTAGTGAATTTATTAACATTAAAACCTCTAATAACTATATTGTTATTAATAATTTCTCTACTTTGATTATTAGTTAATTTTAAATTTAATTCACCATTATATTGATTAGAACCATTTTGAATATTTACATTAAGTTCAGGATAAGTTTTATGTAATAGATTATTTAAATTATTATCGTTTAATTCAACTATATTTGTACTAGATGACAAATTTAAGGCTTTAACTACTTCTAAATAATTTGATACATTTAATCCATTATGTTCACCACCAGATGATGAAATTTCATCATTTTTTGGTGGAGTTGTATTTGGTGGAGTTATATTTGGAACTTCTGGGTTAGTAGTTTCAGGCGGATTTTCAACATTATCGCTTGGAGTTGATTTTTTAGGTGAACAAGCAACAATGGTCATAGGAATAATTGATATAAATGTTGTCAATGATAATATTGAAAATAAAAATTTTAATTTATTTCTTTTCATATTCTAATTATATAAGTAAAAATTAAAATTAATGAAAATAAAAATCCCATTATAAATACGGGATTAAGAATTTTTTATATTTTCATATTCATTTTTTTAATACTACAATTTCATCAATATCATGAGAAACTAATATTGATATTATATTATTTACAATTGCAGAGTGTTTGATAATCCTAATATTAGTTCTATTGTAATATCAAGTTTAGTAGATAATTCATCTAAGAATAATACTGTTGGTTTATGAATAATTGCTAATAATGCATTTAATCTTTGTTATTGTAGGTCAAATAATTTAATATATGTTTTTTTATAATATTTATTAATACATAAAATATTTAATATTAAGATTCATAAATAAAAAACAAAACCACATTAAATTGGCTTTGTTTAATTTGTCTAAAATTGTTATTTAATCTAAATTAGAATTTAACATATTCACCATATGTTTGAATATAATCAATATAAATTGGTTGTGATGATTTATTAATTATTTTAACATTTAAATTTTCACCATTGTTTGGACATGTATATTGAAATAATATTTTAGAATACTGTTTAGAACTTGAATCTAATTCAACAATATGTGGTTTGCCGTTAACTATGATTTCTAAGTTTAGCTTGCCTTCAGGAAGTTGACCAATTATATCAAACCCTTCTGCAAAAATATTGAATTCCATTACATCACCATATTTTGAAGATTTATATGACACTTGATTTAGAGGAGAAATATTTTCACCATCAGAATTATTTAATAATTTTCATGACCCAGATGTTCAAATTGTTTCAGAATTAATCGGAATAGATTTGTTAATTTGCACTTGATAATCTGGTGAAAATTGAATACAATCAAATATAATACCTGTAGCATTATTTTTTAATTGATTATTATAGAATGTAAACTTTAATCTATTTACAGTTGCAGTTTTGCTTAATGTTAAAACAGAAAATGCTTTTCCACGATCATTTTTTTGTGCACCATAGGCACCATCATATAAAACATTGTCATTTTCATCTGTAACTTTAATTTTTGTTGGTCTTAATTCACTATGATTGTTTGTTCTATGATAAAAAATAATGCTTCTAACATCAGTTGGTTTTGTAAATACTGCATCTACCTTCAATGTTATTTCATGTACACCAGGATTAGTAAAAACTTCCATATAATTGTCATCATCATCTCTTAACATCCCTACTTTTCATGAATTACTACCTACTAAATTAGGATCAGTAGACTGAAATCTATAACCATTAATGATTCTCTTTTCTCTAGATGCATTTAAACCAAACATACTTGTCTGGAAGTTGTTATAATCTATTTTTCTAGATTGATATCTATATTTATCAGTTAAGAAGTCTGCGGCCGATGTTGGTGCTAATTTGAATGCATTTTCATTTAAAACACATTTCATAAAATCAATTGGTTCACCATCTTTTAGAACTTGATAGTTTAAAATTGGGTCATTTCTATAAATAACATATGTTGATATCTTAATTTTTTGTCCTTTTTCTAGATATTGAGTTTTAAAGTTCTCAAAAGCAGTCATATTACCACCTTTGTGTTCATATACATTTTCACCATCTATTTCAACCCTTGTATCAATTGAACTTTTTATTTGAAATTGGTAATTACCAGCCTCTGGAGCTACAAAATAAAATTCAGACATTGTACCTTTAGTTTGATATGGATTAGTTGATGTAGAATCGTTAAACACACCTTGGGCAGTTGTAGGATTATGCACTTCATTATATAATACACTTAAATTTCTGTGAGTTGTTGGTGCTTCTCCATTTTTAACAGCCTTCATATCATTTACATAATTATTAATATTGTAAGATACACTATTATTTCATCCGCTAAATATTGTTTGTATTGGGGCATCAGTTGCTTGTCTTATTTTGATTTTTCATTTGTATGAAGGTACATAATTATCTGGTGTATGATAATTTTTTGATTGAGAAATAGATATATCAAATTCATCGATTACATCAACTGCATTTTTATTAGGTGTATATATTAATTTTTTAGGATTTGTTGGATCTGCCTGTAATGTTCCTCCAGCTTTTGTAGTAGATGGAAAAGTTAAATTATCTCATTGAAAATTAGTATTTACTGAGTTAATACCATTTTCAAAATCTAATACATAACTTTCACCGGCTGGAATTTGATAAGGCGCATTCATATCTCCAGTATAAATAAAGTCTTGCTTATCATCATTTCATAAATAAGAACCACATGAATATAAATTACCAACAAAATCAAATGATTTATATTTTTTTAATTCATCAATTTGTTTCTTTTGTTCACTTGTTGCTGTATCATAACTTGATGGTCATTTATGTAATGGTGATCAACCTGGTTTTTCATCATGTCATAAAGGGTAGTAATTTTCCAATGCAGGTCAAAAATTTAATTTATAAAAATTAGATAATTCTAAAATTTCATAAAAACCACCTTCACGTTGAGTGCCATCAGTAGGATCTATTCCATTGCTTGTATCTATATCATTTCTTACATAATTCATATAGTTGTATGAACCACCTAAAAAATTGATCAATCCATAAATATCATATTCTCCAGTAGTTCTATTACTTTTTCTTAAATTATTTAGAAATGCAATAATTGAATACATATTTTGGAATCTATCTCATGCTCAATCTTTTGGTGAATATTGTTGACCATATTCCCCTGTTCAATTATATTTATTTCTTCATCTTCCATTATCTCCTAATAATGAAAAGGCGGCCATTGTTACTTGATTAGTTTCACCATGTGAATTTAATTGTCAAATTGCACTATTCTGCTGAAAGTTGTGATTAATTTCATGGAATGTACCTCAGTTGTTTTTAATAGTTCAATTATCAGCACCAGTTAAAAATGAAGAAGACGCTCAAGATATAGGAGAAGACAATCTATCACCTCCACCTCACGCACCTGCTCCACCTCAAATATTATCACCGAATCTAAAGTGTATTTTTCTAACATTTTTTTGTTCATCTCTACTAGCGAAATATTCACTAATAAATAAAAATCCGGTTCATTTATCAAGTGTAGATTTAGGAAAAACAATATTTTTAATTGGTGTATCTGCAAAAGTATTCTTATTTTTAATATTTGCAGAAATATTCATTGATCCATATGCAAAATCTAATGTTAAATTTGGAGCAGTAATTTTATTTTCAGAATTTGGATTAATATAACGATTAATCATATCATCTCATTGTTCTTTTGTTGTAACACCATGAGAATAATAGATGTTTTCGCAAGCACCAGTTATTTCAAATTCATAGTTGTGGTAAGATGGATATCAATCATTTGTACCAGTATTTCCCAATGATGTGTCAATAAATACAGCAATAGATCCTCCAAAAGGAGTACCAAATTGATAAGTACCATCTTTAGAAATATCTGAAAGTCTTACTGTAAAATTAGTAGCTAAAAAAGGATAACGATTAGTTGTTCTACCTGTTCCATTATTGAATTCATCATTTTCAGGGATATCTCAATATGAATCATTGATTCATATTTGAAAGTTATTAATACCTTGTAGTTTCATTAATGTTAATGTTTCTTGAGTAAATTTTAATGTACAAACTTCACCAGCTGGAGCATATAAACCTAATGATGTAATTCCTTTCGCAGTAGAAGGTAAAGAAAATATTTTTTTCACAGCTTGTGTGTCATTTGTTAAATCATAGTGGTATCTATTATTTGCAGCTGGGTGTTTTTTAAAAGTACCTTGTTTAATCTCATTTCTAATAAAACTTGGATCAGAGTATCTTACTCTTTGACCATTAAATTCAGTAGTTTCACATCACACTGCTTGTGAAATATTCTTAACACTATAACTTTTACTACCAACATTCATTGTTGTTGGAGTAAAACCATTCAATGTATAATTACTATAATTATTATCTCAGCCAGGATATTTCAAATTTGGGTATTGGGTTTGTAAGTCAGTTGTATATGTTTCTGGAATTTGAGTTCTATTATATCTTTCAGTAATTTCAGCTTTTGTGTTTCCAATATTTTCAATAGGTTTTGATATGTTAACACCAGAATAATCTTCATCAATAGATGATGTTGGAATTGATTCTACTGGATTTCATATTGGTTTATTTGTTTCACCATTGTTATCACCATTGTTATCACCATTTACACCATTGTTATCACCATTTACACCATTGTTATTTTTTGTTGTATTTTTTGAACATGAAACAACAGTTGCCACCATTACTGCAGAAGCAATTATCCCTAACCCAAATGATATAAAATATTTTCTTTTTTTTGTCATGTTTTTATTTCTCCTTAATTATATTTTTATTTTGTTTGTTTAATATTTGAACCATTAGCAATATAATGGACCCCATTATATGTATATGCTAGAACGTTTTAGATAAATTGCCCACTATTTATTTTATATTCTTTATCGATTTTTACAGGAATATTTCAACTTCCACTAAATTTTGATAACATATAATTATTAAAAAATTGTGGATAATGGTTAATGACAAGATTGGTAATTTGGTTTTAAGTTATTTCCCAAATCTAAAACAGTCTCTGAATTTTTTTAATAATTATTGCTGTTTGGTATGGTCTACGTCAATTTCCCATTTTTGCCTCTTTTCTGGGCAAATTATCTAAAACTCTCTAAAATTAATGAAAATAAAAATCCCATTATAAATATGGGATTAAGAATTTTTCTATATTTTCATATTCTTGAACAATGTTTTCTTTAGTGTCAAAATAAACTATTTTACCTTTTTTCAATACAGCAATTTCATCTGCTAAATATGCAATTTCATCAGTATCATGAGAAACTAATATTAATGTTATACCATTTTCAATTGCATAATGCTTAATAAATCTTTTAATATTAGTTCTAATTGTAATATCTAATCCAGTTGATAATTCGTCTAAGAACAACACTGTTGGTTTATGAATTATTGCTAATAAGGCATTTAATCTTTGTTGTTGTCCACCAGATAATTTTGATACACGTTTTTTATAATATTCATTAATACCAAAAATATTTAACATTGCAATTAATTCATCATGGCTAATTTTAGAACCGTACAATCCAATCATGAAATCTATTACTTCTTTAACAGTTATTGCATTTGGATAAAATGAATCTTGGAATTGAATTCCTAATCTTTCTTGAAATGTTTTGTCGTATTTATATAAATATTTAATAGAACCACCATCAGGTTTGTATAAGCCAGCAATTGTTTCTACTAGTGTAGTTTTTCCAGCACCATTTCCACCTAATAAAGCAAGATTTTTACCTTTAGATACAGTTAAATTAACTCCATTTAATACAACCTTACATTTTTCTTTATGACCAAATTTTTTAACTAAATTATTAATTTCAATTAATTTTTCATCATGATTTAATTCTTTATTTATATAAACTTTATAATCATCTTTATTATTTTCTTGATTTAATGCTGCTAATATACTTGGAGATTTAATATTTTTTATATTAAATGGAATAGTTTTAGATTTCTTTTTAAAAATATTCATAACTTCTCCTATCTATTATTTCATTTAAAGAATTTAATAGCAACACCACTAAAGATTATTGTTCAAACAAATGGCATTACAAGATTGACTACTTTATCAGCTTTATTGAAAATTTCAACGCTATTAATTCCATCTTTTTCATAATAATAATACATAGTTGAATTAATATTAAAAATTGAATTTTGTTGAATTTGTATATAAGCATCTGTACCAATAGTATTTAATCCTAAAATAGTGCTATTATCAGTACTTAATTGAACTGAGCCTTGTCATGCATTAATCATTAATCCAGTACTATATTTAAATGGTGAAATGTAAGATAGATAATACATTGCATCAACTTCTCTTACCATAGGAATTGGTAAAACTTGTGCGGATAAGAATTGAGAAATAATTAGTATAGGAATTCCTAATGCTTGGATTGCTAATGAACTTTTTAAAATTGATACTAACATTAATCCAATTGAAGTAGCAACAAATATATTCATAAATAAGGCTCAAACAAATTCACCTCAATTTACATTTTGTAACATTTGGTAAAATGTTGGAGTAATTATTGTTCCTATTGTTCCATTAGTATCAATTGGAACATTTACTCAATCAAGACCTTCATTTCAATTGCTACTAAATATAGCTAAAGACATTACTATACAGAATGCTGTTGAAAGCAACATAATTCCAACATAATATAATGATATAGCCAATAGGAACATTCATGGTTTAACTTTAGTAACACCAATTCTTTTTAGTAAAACAGATCTTTTGAATTCAAAAATTGCTTGAGGCATTGCAATTAAGCCGACAGTCATACTTGGTATTGATAATGCTCCACCTAGTAATTGATCATAACCTAATAATAATCCTAAAATTACAATAAAGATAATTGGGAATATGAATGCAAAGAAAGGTGCAAGCATAGATTTTCAAAAGTGAAGATTAATTAATTTAATTATTGATTTCATATTTTCCTTTTTAATTTATTACATATTGTATAAATTACATATCCATAATAATTATAATTCAAAAAAAGAAAAAAAAGAAATAATACTAATTTTTTGTATTAATTAATGATATTAATGGCGAAACTTTACCAAATCCACCAGATACTTCTAATAATTGTCCTGTTACATACTTAGACATATCAGATGCAAAATATAAAACTGCATTTGCAATATCATCTGCCATTCCATCTTGTTTAAGAGGAGTAAATGATTTAAATGTTTTAATGAATTTTTCATTTAAATTTTGCTTTACTGCGTCAGTGTGTATTAAACCAGGTAATATTGCATTACATCTAATATTGTAAATTCCCATTTGAGTAGCAATATTTTGTGTCAATGAATTTATTGCAGCTTTAGACGATGTATAACCAATTCTACTAATATCTGGAACAACTGATCCAATTGTAGAAATATTGACAATAGTTGCAGGTAATTGTTTATTAGTCATGTATTTGCATAATTCTTGACTTGCAATAAAAACTGAAGAAAGATTTAAATCGATTGTATTTAGATAGTCTTCATAATTAGTGTCCAAAATAGTTTTATCCAAAATTGGATTACTACCACCGTAATTATTTACTAGGATATCTATTTTTTTCTCTTTTTCAAACACAGTTTTAATCATAGATTTTATTGATTCTTTATTTGTGGCATCAAAATAAACAAAATTTAAATTTAAATCAGGATTTTCAATAATTTGTTGTTTAATTGATTCTTCATTTCTAGCAGCCATATAAACTTTTGCACCATGTTTTGCTAGTTTTATAGCTGATGCTAAACCAATTCCTTTTGATGAAGCAGTAACTATTGCTATTTTATTACTAAGTATTTTTTCCATTTATTAACCTATTTTTCATTTAATAGTTCTATTATCTTATTTTCTATATCTCTTGGATTTGTTTTGTTTTCAATTCTATATCTTGGAATGCCATTTCTATCAATTAAGAATTTTTCAAAGTTTCATTTTACATTTTTAGCTTTTGACGTTCAAGGTAAAGTTTCTTTTAAAAATGTGTACATATCATTTGCTTCTTTACCATTTACATTAATTTTACTAAACATATCAAAAGTAACATTGTAGTTTAAAGTACAAAAACTTAAAATTTCTTCATTAGATTTTGGTTCTTGCATAAAAAATTGATTACATGGAAAACCTAAAATTTCAAACCCTTGTGTTTTATATTTATCATATAAGTATTGCAAATCATTATATTGTTTAGTATTGCCACACTTTGATGCAACATTTACAATTAACAATACCTTTTTTTCATATTTATGAAAATCAACAATATTTCCTTTAATATCTATTTCTTTAAAATCATAAATTGTTTTTTGCATAAATTAATTTTTATCCTTCATATGTGGGAATAATAAAACATCTCTAATCACATCTTTTTCTGTTAATAGCATTACTAATCTATCAATTCCAAGTCCCATTCCCCCAGTTGGAGGTAAACCATATTCTAATGCATTGATAAAATCCATATCCATTTCATTAGCTTCATCATTACCTAAATCTTTTTCTTTTAGTTGTTCTTCAAATCTATTATATTGATCAATTGGATCATTTAATTCACTAAAAGCATTGGCAAATTCTTTTTGACAAATAAACAATTCAAATCTTTTTGTGAATCTAGTATCGGAATAGTCGATTTTAGCAAGCGGACTAATTTCAACTGGATGTCCATAAACAAAAGTTGGTTCAATTAATGTTTCTTCACAATATTTTTCAAAGAAAGCATTAATTACATGACCATATTTCATTTGGTGTGGCAAAAGTTCGATATTGTGTTCTTTTGCAATTTTTATAGCTTCTTCATCATTTTTTACATTATAAAAATCAATATTTGTAATTTGTTTAATTAAATCTACCATGTGAATTCTTTTAAATGGTTTTGATAAATCAACTTCAAATCCACGATATTTATAATTCTTTTTACCTATAATAGTTGCACAATGCTTAATAACTCCTTCAGTTAAATCCATCATCCCTTCCATACCAGTATATGCAACATATGCCTCCATAGAAGTAAATTCGGGATTATGAGTAGCATCCATACCTTCATTTCTAAAAATTCTACCAATTTCATAAACTTTTTCAAATCCACCAACAATACATTTTTTAAGTGGTAATTCAGTTGCAATTCTTAGATAGTATTCTCTATCTAAAGCATTATGATGAGTTATAAATGGTCTTGCGGCCGCTCCACCTAAAACTGGATTTAAAACAGGTGTTTCTACTTCAAAGAATCCATTGTTATCCATATAATTTCTTATTGCTTTAATGATAATACTACGTGTAACAAAAGTTTGCATTGATTCATCATTAACAATTAGATCTACATATCTATTTCTAGCTCTAATTTCTTCATCAACTAAACCATGAAATTTTTCTGGTAAAACTTTTAATGCTTTTGAAATAATAAAAATATCATTAACATTAATAGTTACTTCTCCAGTATTTGTTTTCATAGCTGTTCCAATAATTT
>JAHLFM010000013.1 GCA_018883815.1 Candidatus Ureaplasma intestinipullorum | reverse complement strand
TTCTATATAAAATTATAAGTGAATCTATTGCATTTTTTGGAATTAAATATCTTTGTGAATTTGGTAAATGATTTAATTCTGAATATGATGAAATCTTTGATAATTGAATAATGTATAAATATTTTGTCAGCAATAAATTGCTATACCAATTATCTTCATAATAATGCTATTACACATTTATTTTCTATTCATTTAGTTAGTAATTTTATATATTCATCACGATTGTTTTCTCCATATTTGTATCATGTAACAACCCAATTTTCAATTTCTTTAACATATTTTTGATAATCAATTTTATTACCTCGTGTTCAAAACATGTAATAACCGAAATAATGTAACAAATTAACTAAAAATATGAACGATAATCGCTTATTACCATTTTTCATTTTATGACCAATTAAATATCTAAAAAATAAATTAGCAATGAATTCAAATATAGACGATAATTGATCTTCATTATAGGAACATAAATTAATGTAATTAACAATTTCTGAATATATTTCAGGATCATTAAATGGACCAGTATGTTCATTAACAATTGATTGGCTTTGAGAATATGATCATTTTAAAATTTCACATATTGAATCTGCCAATTTTTCGTTAAATTGTAATACAACTATATTAATATTTATTTTTTCAACATTACCATTTTTTGAAGAAAAGTAGTATTCATTTTCTTTAGAATTGTAACTGATTAAAGAGTTTTTAAATTTTTTAGAGATATAGTAATTAATATTATTAATTTCATTTTTAGAACAAAACAAAATAATACGTTTAGTATTCATATATTATCTTTTTGCTAAACCTTTAACAACATTATCTATAAATTCTTTATTTTCATAATATGCTAAATCACACATATTTTTAATGTCTTCTGGACTTGGATTATATGTGTCATTATCAATAATTTTAAATTTTTTCATAAAATCCCTCCTTATTAATAATATTTTTATATTACAAATTATTTAAAATGTTTTCTAAAGTATTATCTTATTTTACTATAACATATATAAAATATATGTTCTTTTTTATCATCTATTTTAAAGTATTTTATAAATGTTTTTGCCACTTTCTGGGCAAATTATCTCAAACTCTCTAGAGAGAATAAAAAAAATCTCAATAATGAGATTTTAATTATTATGTTTAAAGTTTTTTAAATTATGTAAAAAATAAAGAAGAACAGAAAGGTGATAAAAAATTAAACATACAACAGAGGTTTATAAAAATTAATTCTTAAAACAAAAATCTTTAAAATATACATTCACAAGATCTTAACTTAAAATTTAAGTTTTTATAAAGATCTTTTAAATATACATTTCAATTATAACAAAATTTAAATGTGTATCAAAAGAATATGATCAATAATTTATTATTAAAGCTAAGATAACTAATTCTAATCTTAGCAATTTATAAAAAATAAATCTTAGATTTGTTTACAAGTTATGTTTATTTCCTTTGGAGTATATTATGATTCCAAATTTAAATAAAAAACATAACACCAAGAATTGAAGTGTTATGTTATGATCTAGTATTACAATATTAATTATAATATAGGAATTTAATTTTTGCAAGTGTTTGTTTAATGCATAATCTTTTTAGACTAGTCCACTTCTATATAAAATTACTTTTTACTAGCTTTTTTAGAAGTTGTTTTCTTCTTTTTATTGACTGGCTTTTTAATTCAACAAAAGTAGCAAATATGCTTTCCATTTTCTAATTTTATTGTTTCTCAATTATCTTTATCCTTACAAAATGAACAAGCTATTTGTTTTTCATAACGACCAGCTTTTTCATGTCAATCTTTACGACGTTTTTCATAGTTATAATTTTCATAATCAGACAACGAAACAACTTCATGTGGCTTATTATCAACTACATCATTATTAACTTTGTTATCTTTTAATTCAATATTGCTATCAACAATTTTTTGTTCAGCAGGTGCAAATCTTATTTGCACTTCTTTTTCTGTTCTAAAAATAGGTTGAGAAATTTTGTTTTCTGTTACAACAATATGGGAATGATCATGACCACATTCACATTCTTGTTCTTGGACTATTTTATTTTTTCTATGAAATAATCTATATCAAAAACCATGTTTTATATTATTATGTTCTTCGCAAGAGCCTGCTAAAGAAACTTTAGATTTTCTAATAGCCATATTACCTCACTAAAATTTTAAATATACTTTATTTTAACATATTTAATAAATATGATTTTTTAAATTAATTCTAGAATTTAAACAATTAATTAAAAAAATTAGCACTCTACCATTAAAAGTGCTAAAATATTAATATATGAATCTTGTATGGAGGATAAAGTATGGAAATGAAACAAACAAGTGGTGTTGGTGTTAATCCATTAGAAACATATGGAAGAAACATAAATAAAGAAGTAAAACAAAATAAAATAGATCCTATTATAGGAAGAGAGGAAGAAATAAGAAGAGTAATTGAAATATTATCTCGTAAATCAAAAAATAATCCGGTTTTAATTGGTGAACCAGGTGTTGGAAAAACCGCAATTGTTGAAGGTCTTGCCCAAAGAATTGTACATAGAGATGTTCCAGATAATTTATTAGATAAAGAAATTTGAGAATTAAATTTATCATCATTAATTGCAGGGGCTAGTTATCAAGGTCAATTTGAAGAAAGATTGAATCAAGTATTTAAACATATCAAAAATTCAGATGGCAATATAATTTTATTTATCGATGAAATTCATCAATTAGTCGGGATGGGTAAAACAAGTGGTGCAATGGATGCGGCAAATATTTTAAAACCAATGATGGCTAGAGGTGAAATAAAATTAATTGGTGCAACAACATTGAATGAATACCGTGAATACATTGAAAAAGATGCTGCACTTGAAAGAAGAATGACAAAGGTATTTGTTAGTGAACCAGATAAGCATGAAGCACTTACAATTATGAGAGGTCTTAAAGAAAAATGAGAAATGTATCATGGAGTTAAAATCACTGACTCTGCTTTAGTTGCTGCTGTTGATTTATCTGAAAGATATATTTCAGATCGTTTCTTACCAGATAAAGCAATTGATTTAGTAGATGAAGCATGTGCAAAAGTTCAAACCGAAATGCACTCAATGCCAACAGAATTAGATCAAGTAAAAAGAGAAATTATCAATTTAAGAACTGAACGCGCATCTTTACAAAAAGATAAAGATGCTAAATCAATCGAAAGATTAAAAGAAATTGATGAAGAATTAAATGTACTATCTGAAAAAGATAAAGAATTATCTGATATTTGAAACAAAGAAAAATTAGAAAATGATAAAATCATTGAATTTAAAACAAAAATAGATGAAGCTAGAGCTAAAATTGAACAATTTAAAATGGAAGGTAATTATACAGCAGCATCAGAATTGTTATATATGACAATTCCAGATCTTGAAGAAAAGAAAAATAAATTAGAAGAAGAATTAAAACAAAAAGGAAATAGAATGATAAAAGATACAGTGACTGCCACTGAAATAAGTGAAGTTATTGCAAAATCTACAGGAATTCCTATAAATAAAATTTTAGAATCTGAAAAAGAAAAATTATTACACCTTAAACAAGAATTAGAACAAAGGGTAAAAGGACAGGATGAAGCAATAGAGTTGGTTGTAAATGCAGTGTTGCGTGGAAGAGCTGGTGTTAATGATCCAAATCGTCCAATTGGTTCATTCTTATTCCTAGGTCCAACTGGGGTAGGAAAGACAGAAGTTTCTAAAGCACTTGCAGAAGCATTATTTGATAGTGAAAATGCTATGATTAGATTTGATATGTCTGAATATATGGAAAAACACTCAGTTTCAAAACTAATCGGTGCTCCTCCTGGATATGTTGGATATGAACAAGCAGGAGCGTTAACAGAAGCTGTAAGAAGAAATCCATATTCTGTAATTCTTTTTGATGAAATCGAAAAAGCACATTCTGATGTTTTAAATTTATTTTTACAAATATTAGATGAAGGTAGTTTAAAAGACTCTCATGGTAGAAAAATAAATTTCAAAAATACAATAATAATTATGACTTCTAATGTTGGTGCACAATTAATTCTAGATAACAAGAAAAAAGAAGTTATGAAAGAATTAACAATGTATTTAAAACCTGAATTGATCAATAGAATTGATGAAATTGTAATCTTTAATGTTTTAACAGAAAATGTTGTTCAACAAATTTCAAACAAATTATTAGATGATTTAACTAATAGATTAAATTCAGAAGGATTCAATATTAAATTTGATTCAGAAATTAATAAAATTGTTTCTGAAAGTGCATATAGTCCAGAATTTGGTGCACGTCCATTAAAAAGATGAATTCAAAAACATATTGAAAACAAGCTTGCAGAATTGATAATTGAAGGCAAAATCAAAAAAGATACTCCTATTAAAATTAGCTATAATTTAAAAGAGGATCAATTAAAATTCTAGTTGTTATTATTAAATAATGTTTTATAATAATTAAAAGAAAATATTTCTATAATGAATTGTTTAAATTTATATAAATAATATTCAAATATTATGAACGATAATCATTTTTAATGAATTTATCGTTCATTTTGTCTTTAATAATTCATAAAAGGAGAAAAATATGAATAATTCTAATTTACCTAATATATATATTGGTGGAGATCATGCATCATATAAGATAAGGGAATCAATTGAAAAACATTTATATAATTCAGGTTATATTGTATTTAATTTAGGATGTCATTCAACAGCTCCTGCTAATTATGCAACATATTCTTTAAAAGTTGCAACTAAGGTCCATGAAGATCCAAATTCATTAGGTATTGTTATTTGTGGAAGCGGTATTGGGGTAAATATAGCTGCAAATAAGGTCAAAGGAATTAAATCTTCTTTAGTATTTACAAACAATATGGCAGAAAAAGCAAGAATAAATAAATCTAATATTATTGCTTTAGGCTCAAGATTTCTTAATGAAAATCAAATTTCAAAATTTGTAGATACATTTCTACAAAATAAAACATTTAATGAAGTACAATCCATTGATGAACAATATATGGATATAGATTTTACAAAAAAAGTTGATTTTTCTGGAACTAATAATCATAATGATTCTACTGATAAACTTACTCAAAAAACAGCTGAACTTGAAGATTTATCAACTGATGATATTCAAAATTCCAAAATAATGAATTAACAAAAAAATACATTAAGCTTTTTAGCGGTAATGTAGAATAGTTTGTGGAAAGTATCTTTCTCCTTACAGGGCTAGATACTTTTTTTCTAGCTCTTAATTTATATCATAAAATTATGGTAAATCAAATTCATCTTGAAATATTATTTTAATTTGTTGA
>JAHLFM010000012.1 GCA_018883815.1 Candidatus Ureaplasma intestinipullorum | reverse complement strand
TTTTTATATATTATAATAATATATGATATCACATTATCATGCAAAAATTAACTGATAGACAAATTAAAATTTTGAAAATAATTGCAAAAGAATATAGCAATACTGGAACACCAATTAGCTCTAAATTGATTGCTAATCTTTTTTCATCTAAAATTTCATCTCAAACAATTAGAAATGAACTTGCAGAACTTGAAAAATTGGGTTATCTTGAAAAAATTCACACTTCAAGTGGTCGTGTTCCATCCAAATCAGGACTTGAATTTTTCAATGAATGTGCAAATGAAATATGTATTTCAACAAATATTGAAAAAAAGCTAGAATCTATTTTTATAAAGAGAGAATCAGATATAGATTCAGTTATAAATGATAGTCTTGTTATTTTAAATGAAATCACAAGCCTTCCTTCTATTGCAAATACATATTTTGTTGATGAATCATTAAGAGAAGTTAATTTAGTACAATTAAATGATGTTAATTCATTAATGTTAATTGTTACAAATTTAGGAAATATTTATAAAAACTATATAGAAATTAATAATCAAGAAAGATTTGAAGATACAAAGGTATGTATAGGCTTGTTTAATAAATTTTTGATTGGAACAAAATTAATTAACTTAGAATCAAAAATTCAAGAAATTTTACCAATTATTAAAGAAGAAGTTAATGAATATGAATATATTACAAGAGAGATTATTAAGAAATTGTTTGATTACACTTTTAAAAATGTGAAGAAAACAAATGTAGTTGGTATGACATCATTATTTCAATATCCTGAGTTTTCAGATCCAGAAATATTATGTAAACTTATCAATATGTTAGAAACAGGTAATATTTGAAAACAAATTAAACATGTTAATGAACAAGAAAAGAAACAAAGTGATGTAAAAATAGAATTTAGAACATCAAATAATAATAACCCAAAACAAACAATAATGATTGCTTCTACAAGTATTAAAATCGGTAACCAACAAAGAGAAATTTCAGTTGTTGGCCCATCAAGAGTAGAATTTGGACAAATTAAAGGGATTTTAAACTTTTTAAAGTCAAGAATTGAAGAGATTTATAATGATAATCACAAGAAATAAATTTAAAAAAAATATAAAATTAATTAATAAGTTTTTTAAATCAAATACTCACCAATATTACATTGACTTAAGAAAGTTAGAAAATTATATTGATATTTACCAATTATTAAGAACAAAATTATTCAATAAATTAACTACTTTTATAAATAGTTTAATTATGTTTCCTACTACTTCAAATTATTCAATAAAAGCGAATAAGGAAACATATTTTAAAATATTGGATGAAATTATTAATATTTGTGCATTATTTTATCAAAAATCCAACAATAATATTATTTTATTCAATAAAGAAAGCTTATTTAATTGTAAGCTTGAATTGGATGTTAATTTAGAAATTTTTCAAAATAATAATATTGATACTAATTTGCTAAAGCAATTGATATTCAATATATCAATTTTAGTTAATAAAGAATCAAATTATTTTTATAAAGAAAATGATTTATACATCATTATTGCAAATTATCTAGCATTTCAATTTTTTAAAATTGTACTAATTAAACAAAACAATATTGATAACATTTTAAGACATTTTAATGAAATGATTTTTTTAATAAAAAAATATTATAAGTATTACTTTAATGAGTTTACTTATATAATTAATTCATAGTAATGAAAATCTTAAATAATTATAAAAATATTAATGACTTAAAAAAGTTAAGTAAAGATCAACTAAATATTCTTGCAAATGAAATTAGAGAATATTTAATTTTGTTGTCAAATAAAAAAGAAATCCATTTATCTAGTAATTTAGGAATTGTTGAATTAACAATTGCAGTTTTATTGGAATTTGATTTATTAAAAGATAAGGTTTTATATGATACTGGACATCAAACATATGTTCATAAAATGTTAACAGATAGATTAGATAGAATTGATACAATTAGAGATACAAATGGAATTGCAGGATTAATGGATATGAATGAATCAATTTATGATCATTATTCTCCAGGTCATAGTGGAAATATTATTAGTGTTTTAGACGGAATGTATAGTAAATATAAATTTATTAATAAACACAAAACTAAAAAGCAATATTTTAATAAAAATTACCATGTTTGTATTGTTGGAGATTCTGCAATTAATAATGGAATAAGTTTAGAAGCATTAAATGATGTTGCTTATTCACAAGACCCATTAATCATTATTATTAATGACAACGGAATGGGGATTTCTAGGTCTGTTGGAAACATTTCTAAACTTATAAATGGGATAAAACTAACCAAAAACTTTTTTAATATTGAAAAATTTTTTAGAAAAATTTTAAAATTTAGTAAAAGTTATTATAGTCTTGAAAAAATTTATAACATTTTAGAATCTGTATTTAAGGATAAAAATATTTTTGAAAATTTAAATTTTAAATATATCGGACCAGTTGATGGAAATGATATTAATAAATTGAGATTAGCTTTAGAAAAAGCAAAATGATATAGTCATCAAGGACCAATAATTGTTCATGTTAAAACCTTAAAAGGAAAAGGCGATCAAAATGCTGAAAATGACAAAATTGGAGAATATCATTCTAAAATTTTACAAAACAAAAAAACTTTTGGATATGTTGCATATTTAAATTTAAGCAAAAAGCTAGAAAACGACAATAATATCCGTATTTTAAATCCTGCAATGAATATTGGTTCTGGATTTAATGAAATGCTAATTAATAATGTTGAGCAATATGAAGATACAGGAATAACAGAAGGTCATACAATTTCTAAAGCTTCAGGAATGGCTTTAGCAAAATTAAATGTTTATTGCTTGTTTTATTCAACATTTTTACAAAGAAGTTATGATCAACTTTTACATGATTGTAGTCGTTTAAATTTAAATATAAAAATTCTATTAGATAGATCCGATATTAGTGGAGGAGATGGAAGTAGTCATCACGGAATTTTTGATGTTAGTTATTTAAAAACAATTCCTAATACTGAAATTATGTCTCCTAGAAATTTTGAACAATTAAATTATTTAATTGATTATACATATAATAATCCATCAAATAAAATTCAAGTTATAAGGTATCCAAAAACAATTTTTGTTTCTAATAGTAAACCTTTTGAATTAAATCATCAATTTCAAGATTTTGAATGAATGATTGATAATAACAATAAGATTCTGATTTTAAGTTATGGACCATATGTTGATAGAATTTATAATCTTATAATTGAAAATAATCTTAATGTTGATCTAGTTAACATAATATGAATAACAAACTATAATTCAGAACAATTAGCAAAAATTTTTGAAAAATATCCTTATATTCTTGTTTATGAAAGAATATATGGAGATTTTGGAATATTTCATGATTTAATTAATTATAAATCTCAATATAATTTAAATAATGAAATTAAATTAATGTCATTTAATAATTTTGTAGGCAATGGTAAAAATGACGATTTAGATAAATTAAATAACATGGATGAAACAGCAATAATTAAAGCAATTAAGGAGTTTTAAATGGGCAAAAAAATTAATGCATATATTGATGCAAACACTAATCGGATTATCATTTTATCTGATGATGTTCAAAAGGATGATTATATTGATTTAAATAGCTTATCTTCAATTAATGAATACATTGAATTAGCTATTGATAAAAACGAAAAATTAAAAAGTAAATTTATTAATAATTTTAAAAATTCAGATGAATATTTAAAATTAAGAAAAGAATCTGAAAATTTAAAAATTGCAAATATAGAAATTAATAAATTGAAAGATGATTTAAAAAATAATGAAGAAAATATAATTAATAAATTTAAAATTGGTGATGAATTCAACAATTTAAAAAATGAAAATTTTCGTTTATTACAAGAAAATGATTTACTAAAAAAACAAAAAGAAACAAACAAGCAAAATATTATTAATGAATTCATCGCAAGTGATGAATATCAACAAAAATTATCAGAATTAACAAATGTTAAATCAGATTATGAACATTTAAAAAATGATATTCCTAATATTAAAAACAATGCTGTTCAAGAATATAAAAATTCTTTTGAATATAAAAAGTTAGAAGCTCAATTAGATGATTATAAAAAACAAATTGATTTAAGAAATAAATTAAATGTTAAGCAAGTTGGGGAAGAATTAGAAAATTATTGTTTTGATTTATATAATGAAACAATTGGACAATTTGTTGACGATTGTAAATTTGAAAAAACAAATATTCCAATTCATGGATCTAAGCCAGATTTCCTTTTTGAGGTATATGGAAAAGATGTTAATAATAATGTTGTTTTTACAGAAGAATATTTATTAGGAAAAGTTATCTTAGAAATGAAGTCAGAATTATTAAATAGTGACGAAAAAAATAAGAAAACTAATGAATATCATTTGTCAAAATTAGAAACAAACAGAAGAAACTTTAATGCTGATTTGGCAATTTTAGTTACTGAACTTGAAGCTGACAAAGATTTTGTTATTAAAAAACCTTCTAATTATCAAAATATTGTTATTATTCGTCCTCAAGTTTTACCTTCATTATTGAGTATTATTAGAAATTTATTTTTAAAGAAAAATGATTTAATATTGCAACAAATTACATTTAAATCTTCTAAAGAAATTCTTGACGAATTTAATAATTTTAAAGATGAAATTTTAAACAAAATTATTTCTAAAATGAACAGCAAGGTTGAAAATATTATTAGTTATGCAGAAACTATAATAAAAAATGCAAATAAAATTTTAGAAGATGCAAACAATATATTGGATATTTTTTTAAAAAAAGCAACGAAAAAAATTGATGACTTTAAAATTGAAAAAAAGATAATTAACAAAATTGAAAAAATAGATTATAGCAATAATCATAACAACAAAATTGTAGCTAATACAATTATTATTGATGATGAAAATATTATTAAGGAAAAAATTAAAAATTAGTCAACAAAATTACAATTATTGATAATATATTCCTTTATAAAATATTCAACAGCAATCATTGCTCTAACGTCATTTTCACAATATATTTTTGAGTTGGTCATAATTTTGTTTCATTCATCATTAGAAATTGAACCATAAAAACGTGATAAAGTATTTTGTTGACAAACTAAACCATTACCTATTTCAAGAGTTTTATAGTTTTTACAACCTGTTTTGTTAAAAATTTCAGGTGCATATTTTTCAACTAAAGGTAATACACATTTAATGGAATAAAAACCATTTAATTCCCTAGCAATTATTACATCACCATCTTTTTTAAATGAAAAAAAATCAGCTAGGTCAAACATATTTTCATTAATAATATTAACTTTTTCAAAATATGATTCTTCATTTATAAATTTTGCCATTTCTTTTAATCTTATTGATTCAAAGTTTTTATTATAAACAACATAACTATATTCACTAGATTGAAAAATAGAATCAATGATCGATTTTAATCAATTAATGTTTATTTCATTAGGATCAATCATCATATTATTACAAACTAAATTATTTACACCATCACCATGGTCGATTATTACTGAATTTTGTGTCACTATTTGTGTAAATGGTAGAGTATGATCTAATACTCTTATTGAAGGATTAATTGTTTCAAAATCAAAATATACTTTTTTATTTTTTAGGTTAGAAATTAATTTTTGATAATTTTCTTTATAAACTCTAAATAAGTCATTATTATTTAATAGCCTATCAATATTTTTTTCAGCAGACTTCCCAGTTTTAGAATTAATGTATCTTAAAAATGGAACATAATCATATTTAATATTTGGTCCTAATTTATTAATTTTTTCTAAATTGCTAGAGCAAAAATCAATTATATTTCCCGAATATCCAAAAATGTCATACCCTTTTAAGTAATATAGTTTTCTTAATTGAGTTCATAAATCAGTATTTTTAAATATACTTTTATCATTTGGATGTGGTTCTAATGATGATGGCATTTTTTGTTTTTCAACCATTTTTTTATGATCTCATAGTTTATTAATAACATTTTCATATTCATTAAAAATTTTATTAATGACATCTATTACATTTTCTTTATGAACGTCTATTAAAACCTCATAATTCTGATCTAGAATATCATCAATATAAGAATTAGGAACAATTTTATTATCTTTTTTTGAATATGATTTCCCTATTTTAATACATTGTTTTGTTTCAAGATCATTAGTGTCTTTAGGAATAGAAACAGATTTTTTTAAATTTATTGTTTCACTAATAATGAATGAAACATTTTTTTGAGTTTGATATTCATATTTTATTAAGCACAATCTATACGAAATATTATATTTGTTTAATGTTCTTTCAACTACTTTTTTTTGAAATAACAAATCTAAAATATGATGATATTTTGCAGTTGAAGTGGCCTTAGTTTCAACAATAAAAATATCATTATCAATTTTGATAAGAGCATCACACTTAGTAACTGTATTTAATGATTTATCAATAAAAGCTGGTTGAAACAAAATCAGATATTTGTTTTCTTTTATTAAGGATTGTGTTTGTTGAATATTATTTTCAATTGATAATATTTGTTCATCAAAATCAATAATTTTAAAATTAAAGTTTAATAAATTGGCATATTCCTTATTGAAGTATTCAATAATATATTTTTTAGACATTTGATCAATCATTAAACCTTCAATTATTAAATAGTTATTCTTGTCAATATTTTCTTTATTAGCGATCATTTCACGATACAAATTATATGAATCAATCGCTTCATTTGACTCATCTTCTTCATCATCAATTTCATCAAAATCAAGAATTTTATTTTGGTTTATTGAATGTAATTTATATTCAGAATTATATAAAGCATCAATTTCGGTATTAGTATAAAATCACATTGATGGTTGTTTAACATAATAACCAATGTAATCATATTTAGTTATATATTTGGATATTTTCATATTATTTACTACCTACTTGAAAGATATGATTACCATTTATAATTTGACTAATTAAAGCCGGTTTTTTGTTTGGTAATTGAATTTCTTCTAATAATATGTTGAAATCTTTTGTTGCAATTTGAATCCCATTTTTATCAATTGCAACAATTGTACCTGGGGAAAGAGTTGACTGTTTATTTGTAATTTTTGCTTTAAGAATTTTAATATTTTGATTTTGATAATTCCAAACTGCACCTGGTTTTGAAGTTAAACCTCTTATTCAAGAATCAACATTAGATGCTAAATCTTCAAAATTAATAATAGCTTCTTCTTTTTTAATGTTGTAACCAAATGTTACAAGTGATTCATCTTGAACTTTTTTTGAAAGCTTTTTATCAATAAGATTGAAAAAGTTTTCAAAGACAATTTTATAAGCTAAATTTGATAATTTTGAATACAAACTATCATATGTTTCAAATTCATCAATTAAACATTCATATTGTAAATAAACATCTCCAGCATCCATTTTAGATACCATATCCATTAAACTAATTCCAGTAGTTTTTTCTTGATTTATAATTGCTCAATGGATTGGTGCACCACCTCTTAATTTTGGTAAAAGAGAGGCGTGTACATTTATACATCCAAATTTAGGAATAGCAAGAATTTCAGAATTAATGAATTGACCGTATGCACATGTAATAATTATGTCTGGATTAATATTATTTATTTCATTAGTAATTTCTTTAATTTTTTCAGGTTGAAAAATTGGAATATTATTTTCTAATGCCATTTTTTTAACTGGAGAAAATATATAATTCTTTTTTCTATCCATTTCTCTATCTGGTTGACAAACTACTCCAACGATTTCAAGATTAAGATCGATTAATGCTTTTAATACGCTTGTTCCAATATTTGGAGTACCCATAAAAATTACTTTCATTTTATTCTCACTTTTAAAAAAATAAATTGTTATTATAATATAATATAACATATTAAAGATTTTGTGAGGTATATATGGGCAATAGTAATAATTTGTTACTTATATTATTGTTAGTAATTCCAATAATTATTGTGGTTTTTGTAATTATTAAAAAGAAAAAAGGGAACAATCCTAATGATAAAAAACCATCTGGAAATAAATTAAAATCAAAAGACGAGGCAGATGAAGTTTGGTTAACAATTAAGAAACACTTAAGAGATACTAATGAACATGGTAAAGAAGTTATTGATTCATATGTAATTAAACGTCCAGATCCTATGAACCCAAAAAATCCTGAATTAAAACAAAGAAAAGCAGAAATTAAAAAATTAAAATCAGTTAATCACGAAAAATATAAAGTTGAAAAAGAAAAATTAAAAATTGATCAAAGAAAAAAACCGGCTGAATTATATGTTGTTTTATTTACAACAAAAAATCCAAAAACTGGACAAGTTGATGAGCAACGTGGTATTGAATGTGAAGTAGTTTATAAAAAAATTGATAAAAATAACAGACAAAGAACAATTATTGTAAATGGTAAAGTTGATCTTCAAAAAGAAATGAAATGAATTAAACCAATCAAGGATAAGGATGATAAACAATTAGCAAAACAATTGAAAGTTGAACAAAAGCGTAGAGAAAGACTTGCTAAAAAACAACAAAACAAAAAGAAAAACACAAAAAAATCTTAAAATTATAGTTCAAAATATTTTAAACTTATAATTATTTTACTTATTAGTATGAGGGGTATATGGTATGAGCAAAGCTACTGGTAAACAACGTGTTGCGGCATTATTTATTAGATTACTTTTAATATTTTTGTTTATTATAAATTTTGCTGCATTTGTTGGAATATTTATAATTACATTATTTCCAGATATGAATGTAATGGAGTTTACAAGTAATTTTCAATATTTTGCAATGTGAAAAAATGGTACCATTTCTAACTGAGGAATTGTTGTATTAAGTTTGATTGGTTTTTCAATTGTGTTAGATATTATTGTGATTAGCCCAATAAAAAAAGCAAGTTTCACAATAGGAAAAAATAATAAAGTATTAAAATACTTTTTACCAATGATGATTTCAGCTACTTTATTAATGATTATAAGTTTAATTAACAAACCAGGATTAATTCAAATTGGAACCAGCGAATCTTTATTGTATAAAAATTGAATTTCTTTTAACAAAGCAAAAATATTTACAATAAATGATCCAGTTACAATTGCATGATATGTAATATTTGGTATATTTGCAATGGCTGCAATTGGTTATGTAACTAACTTTATTTTCTTTATGTTTAGAATTTTATTCTCAAAAACAAGATCAAAGGTAAATATTTAAAATAATAATAACAATAATAATTTTATAAAACAGCAATAGTATGCTGTTTTTTTATATATAATTATTAATTGAGGATTGATTATGACAAAAAATAAAAAACCAATTTTAATATTAGTTGATGGACCAAGTGGTGGCGGAAAAACAACTGTTGCAAATAAAATTGCAATGGATTTGCCATCAAATTTATCATGTTTAATAATTAATCAAGATCGTTTTTATAAAAATTTTAAGGATAAATTGGATTTAAATGGAATGGTTAAAATTAATTATGATCATCCTAATTCATTTTCATGACCTCTAATTAGAAAAAGCATTTATTCATTAATGGATTCCAAAAAAACTTCTTTACCTATTTATGATTATGTTGATCATAAAAGAATGGATAAGAAGGAAGTTGCACACCCTGTAGATGTAATTATTTTTGAAGGAATTTATGCATTGTTTGATGAAGAAATTAACAAGTTAGCATCTTTAAAAATATTTGTTAATACTCCAATGGATGAATGTTTTATAAGAAGAGTATTAAGAGATGTAAAAGAAAGAGGGAGATCTCTTGATTCAGTAATTAATCAGTGAAGAAATACTGTAAAACCAATGTATAAGGCATTCATTGAACCGCTTAAGTCATCAGCGGACATTATTCTTCCGTGAAATCAGGAAAACCATTTAGGTGTTAATATATTACGTCATGGCTTAAAGGGTATTATTAAAGAAAACGATGAGCTATTATCAAAAGAGTAAATTTTCTGTTTCAGATCATGCAATTGCTAGAGCTAAGCAAAGGATACCAGAGTATAGCAATTTGGATAATTTTGATGTAAAAACAGAAATAATTAATTATTTATATAAACATAGTTTTCCTGAGTTTTCAGATTTTAAATGTGATTATTACCTTTATGGTAAATTACCAAACAAATATCTTTATATAATTGTTGATAAAAAAACAAATTTAGTTATTTCTATCACTCCGATTAGTCATAATAAAAAAATTAATATTTTTAGTTAAAAAACATATATAATAATATAGATTATATTTTATTGATAAATGGGTTTTAATTATGAAAAATAAAAAATTATTAAAAATTGGATTATATTCAGGTCTTTCAGTGTTGTTTTTAATTGTAGGAAGTCTTTTTGCTGCTGGTGCGGATAAAACCGTATTAAATGATGGTGTATATTTTTCAAATATAGCATTTGCATTTTTGTTTTTTATGTTTTTTGCTATCACAATTTCATTTACAATTTTTTATATTGTAGGAAGCATCAATAAATCTAAAAAATATGCTGATGAAGTAAAAATTGATGAAATTGAAAAAATTGAACCAAAAATTTCACAATAATAAAAAATAATTATGTCAATTAAAAATGAAATTATAGAAATTCTAGATACATTAAAAATTTACATACAACAAGATGGTGGAGATTTTGAATTTATAGATTTTGTTGACAATGTTGTAACTATTAAATTGTCAGGTGCATGTGTATCATGTTCATCTATTGACACAACATACCAAGATGGTATACAAGAATTATTAAGAGATGAAATTGATAAAAATATTATTGTAAAATTAATTACAGATTAATAAATCATCAAACATAATCATTGTATTCTTTAAAATTATCAACAAAGCAAACATGACTTGCATTAGCTATAGTTTTGATAGTTAAATGTGAGTTTTTTAATTGTCTTAAATATTTTATTGTATATGTATAAGGAATAACTTTATCAAATTTACCAATTAAAAATAAAGTTGGAATTTTATTTTTTTTATAAATTTTATCTAGTTTTATATATAAACCTGGATCAATAAGTTGTGCTCCTAAATAAATATATTTCTTTTTGTTTTTGAGAAATCTATCTATTTCATAAAATATATATTTTTTTATATTATCATCAGCATTAGAATCATTATTATTATTATTGATTTCTACTTGATTTTTAAAAAATTCTATATTTTTAATTCCATTTAAAGAATTATTACTCATACAATTTATAAATTCTATACCAACTTTACTCATAAATATTGAACTATTAATTGCAGAAACTAAAATTATTTTTTTAATTCTAGATTTAATTCTTTCTGTTAAAAATAATGCTATTCCCCCGCCCATGGAATGACCAATAATAATTAAGTTATTAAGATCATTTTCTATGATATATCTTTCTAAATATTCAACATAATTAAAGAAATTGTAATCTTTATTATTTGTTGAATTTTTGCTTTCTAATTTATGTCCCAATAAATTAATTGCTAAATAATCATATTCACTATTTTCTGGAAAATTTTTTTGAAAATAATAATGTAACATATTGGAAGAAGTAAAACCATGTATAAACATGATTGTACCCTTTTTATTCTTATTCTTAGTTTTGATATTGACAATGTCTTTGTATAAAATATTCATAATGATTTTATATATAATAATATTATTATATAAAAATTATAAAGGAAAATTATCATGGAAATAATTACAACGCCTTTCAATTTTAATGAAGCAATTGAATTAGTCAATGAAAATGCTGATATTATACTCTTAACTAATAGTGATTTTGGCTTGAGAAATAATTATAATTGCACAAATGATGAGTTATTAAAAATTTTTGAGTATCATACTAAAAAAAAATCTACTTCAAAAATATGAATAAATATAAATGCATTCTTTTTTGAACAAGATATAGAAAAATTAGAAAAATATCTAAATTTTTTAAATATCCATATTAATCAAATTGACAGAATTGTTTTTAATGATTTTGCTGTAAACCAAATTTGTTTTGAACAGGGATATAAATTTAAACTACACTATGACCCTTCAACTCTTGTAACATCATATGGACAATTTGATTTTTATATAGAAAACAATATTAATTCTGTTAGTTTATCAAATGAATTATTTTTACCTGAAGTTATAACAATTTTAAAAAATAAGCCTAAAGATTTTGAAATTGCAATTCAAGTTCATGGATATGTTTTTATAATGCACTCCAGATGAAATTTAATTTCTAATTTTAAGAATTATGTAGAAGATAATAATGATGAATATATTAAGCAAAAAGTTTATTATATTAAGGAATTAAATAGAAAGTTTACAAATATAATATATGAAGACAAACATGGAAGTCATATGTTAAGTGGATATGAATTATGTTTATTAAATTACATAAAACAATTAAATGATTTGGGATTGAATTATATTAAGATTGATGATATTTACCAAACAGAAAATTATTCATTAAATATTTATAAAATTTATAAAAATGCAATTAGTTCTATTAAAAACAATTGTTTTAATTTAGAGCAAATCAACAATGATATTGAAGAATGTAAAAAATATAGCAAAAATAAAATTTTAAGTAGTGGGTTTATTGGTGGAATTGGAGACATTTTAAATTATGAAAAGAAATAGTGTTGAATTATTAGCTCCAGCCGGTGATCTTGAAAAAGCGTATTTTGCTTTAGACTATGGAGCAGATGCAATATTTTTAGGTGCTAAGGCATATTCATTAAGAGCACATGCATCTAATTTTGAAATTAAAGATATTAAAGAAATTGTTGATTATGCTCATTCTATTAATAAAAAAGTATATATTGTTACAAATATTATTTGTCACAATAGTTTATTAAAATCTGCCAATGATTTTATAGATAAATTAGTCTCAATACAACCAGATGGTTTTATAACTGCAGATCCATTTTTAATTAAAATGTTAAATGAAAAAAAACAAGTAATTCATGTTTCAACTCAACAATCAATTTGTAATTCTAAATCTGCGATGTTTTGAAAAAGAAATGGTGCAACAAGGGTTGTATTAGCACGTGAGGTTAGTTTTGATGAAATGGAACTTCTAATGAAAAATTTAAAAAATCAAATTGAAGTTGAAGTTTTTATTCATGGTGCAGTTTGTATTTCATATAGTGGAAGATGTATGATGAGTAATAACTTTAGTTTACGAGATGCGAATATTGGTGGTTGTGCTCAATCTTGTAGATGAGTATATGAGGTTAAGAATCCTGAGATTAAGAATAAAAGTAAATTTTTTACAATGTCAGCTAAAGATATGATTCAAATTGAATACATTGATAAATTGTTAGAAATTGGAGTTGCATCGTTCAAAATTGAAGGAAGAATGAAATCATTACATTATATTGCAACAGTTGTTAAAGCATATCGTCAATATATTGATAAGCATCAACAATATCAGATTAGTTATAATGAATTATTAAATGCTGCAAATAGACCTGTTGATACTGCTTTTATGAATGGAGATGCTAATTATGATAAGATGTTGTATCATGATGAAATTAAAAAATTAAGACAAAATTTTGTTTTTATAATAAATAAAAAAATTGATGATTATACATATGAAATACTTGTAAAAAATCATTTTAAAATTGATGATAATCTTGAAATATTAAGACAAAATGACAAGAATGTTAATATTAAAATTGAAAAAATGTGAGATTGCGAAAAACAAGAATTGTTTTCATGCATCACTCCAATGCAAGTTGTAATTATTAAAACAAATTGTAATGAATTGTATAAAAAAAATATAGGAAGAATAAAATGTATAGTATAATTTTATATAATATTTATAATATTGTTAATACATTATTTTGATAGAAAAAAGAGAAAGGATGTTTGTAAATTATGACAAAAATTAATTTTAAAAAATTTTTACCATTAGTTGGAATTGGTGCAGTTGGTGTTTCTTCAGCAATTGCAGCTACTGCAATTGCTGTTCCAAATGTATCAAAAAACAACGAATCTAATGAAGTAAAATTAGAAAGTAAAGTTTTAAGTTATGCTATGAATAATCTTACAAATTTAGATGTTTTGAATTCACCAACTGAACTTGCAAATTATTTAGATGATTATGGTGCATTTGATAATTCAAATTCTAATTCTGTTTCAAGCGTTGATGTAATTAACACTAAGTCTGTTGACAATGAATTTTATGTTAAATTAGCAATTAAATCAAATAATAATTCATCAATTGAAAATACAGATTGATTAAAAACATCAATACCTGTAACTAATGATATTGGAACTATTAATTTTGATAATTTAAAAAAACAATTTTTGACTTTTAATGACATTAGTGTCGCTTATAATTTTATTTATTCAACATCAAGTCTAATAAATTTAATAACATCTAATACTGCATTAAATTCTGACCAAATTTTGGATGCATCTCTAAATATTTCAAATAATTTTGGTGATGATTTAAAAACATTATCTTTTGATTTGACATTAGTTCTTAATAATTGTAATTCAAATGGAAAAACAACTTTTGTTGTAAACTTGCCAACTTCTTGTGAAATTGATTGGACTTCAGCATCTCAAAATTTTAACAAATATTTTAATGTTGATAGTGTGGGTACAACAATAACTTCTATTAAAGACAGTGCTGCTACTCAAGAAATATTGATAATACCAGAAACATACACTAATGATGAAGGTGAACAAGTTGCTATTCAAAATATTGGATCATTATTACCTGAAACTTCAACTCTTACTACAATTAATACAAAAATTATAATTATGCCAAATTCTATTAAAGTAATTGGTAATAATGCGTTTGGCGTTCAACAAACAACAGGACAATGTTTTAATAATCTTAAATGAATAAATTTATCTAAGCAATTGGCAAAAATAGGCAATTATGCTTTTGCAAATTGTACTAGTTTACAAAATCTTCCTCTTTATTCATTAGAATATTTAACAGCGATTGGACAATCTGCTTTTTTAAATTGTACTTCTTTAACAAGTGTATATATGAATGATGTATTGCAAAGTATTAGTACAGAAATGTTTAGAGGATGTAGTAATTTATTAAACGTTAGATTATCAAGATCGCCTTTAATAACAAGTATTCCAGTAGGTTTTTTTCGTCATTGTTTAAAGTTAAAAAGTGTTGTATTGCCTAAAACAATTACTACAATTGATAACTATGTATTTATTGATTGTTCAGCATTAACATATCTTAATATGCCACTTAACTTAAGAAGTCTTGGTGATCAAGTTTTTAATGGTGCACCTTCTGTAAAAAACCTTGTTTTCTTAAATAATGGTACAGTAAATCAAATTCAATTCGGTTCATATGCATTTTACAATTTAGGAACTTCAACTAATATCACAAATATTTATATATTTGGGGAGTATAATAATTCTAGTAAATTTAGTAATTCTTTTAAAAGTGCAGATACTATAAATGTATCAGTAGAATCAGAAAATGTTTATAATAAAATTCATGACGGGAATTCTGGTTTTAGTTTAAGCAGAGTTTTTATAATGGATCCAGAAAATTTACCTTACGTTAAGGTTTCACATATACCAGAATTTATAAAATATTGACAAGACGAAGTAGAAAGAACTAAAGATGTTAATTTTACTGGCAAGAAAGTAGTTTCTTTTAAGAATGGATCTACTGCTGCAGGTGGAGTTCTTGTTAATAACGACTGAGTTGACGTTGTTGAAATTCTAAACATTACAAACAATAATAATGAAGTTTATCGTATCCAATTCCAAGTTACATTAAAAAATAAGCAATATTTTGAGATAAATATACCTTTGCTAACTCCAATTCCATCATTGTCATAGAAAGTTAGTGTATATTAAGATAAATATGAAAAGAAATTTTAAAAAAATAATTCCATTAATTGGTATATCAACAATAGGTATTTCAGCAATAATTTCTGGAGCTGTTCTATCAATAAATAGTGTTTCAAAAAATAATGTTTCTAATACTAATATTAAAGTAAGTGATAAATTATTTTCTTATTCAATGAGTAATTTATCTGATATAAATATTTTATCTAATCCAGTAGAGTTATCTAGCTATTTGTATAATTATGGAGCATTAGGCATGAACTCTGTAAATCCAATTAAAAGCATAGATGTAATTTCAAAAAAACAAAATGCAAATAATTGTTATAATGTTGATCTTAGAGTTAATGGTGTAGATGGACAAAATTATGTAGTTGAAAATGTAGAAACTTCTGTTCCAATTGCAAATGAAATTAGTAATTTAAATTTTGATAAATTAAATGATTATTTTTTACATTTTAACGAAATTATAAATGTTTATAATTCTCTATATGCTAATAATGATTCATTAATGAATATTATAACGTTATACACTAATCTTAGTAGTGATCAAATTTCTAGTGCTTCTATAAATTTTTCAAATAATTTTAATTTAGGAAGCACAAATACTTTATCATTTGAATTGCAAATATTTTTAAATTCAAATTATGTATATAACGGATCAAATGTTATTTCATGTATTTTACCAACTTCAATTATTATAGATTGAAATAGTGCAGCTGTTAATGCAAGTAAGCTTTTTGTTTTTGATGAGGTTGGATCTATAACTGGAATAACAAACTTAGGATTACAAAATGAAGTTTTAATAATTCCTGAATGATATATTACAGATAATGGAGATACAATGCAAGTCAATTCTATATCTTCATTATTACCAAAAACTGGAGGAGATTTATCAAATATAAAAGCAATTATTTTACCAAATAAAATTAAAGTTATTGGCGCAAATGCTTTTGGAAATAGCACTGCTACTAATGCATATTCTAATTTAAAATGAATTAATCTTCCTAAATCATTATCATCTCTTGGTGATTATGCATTTGCAAACTGTACAAATTTACAAAATTTATCTCTTTATAATCAAGAATTTTTAGTATCTATAGGTAATAATGCTTTTGCAAATTGTACATCATTTACTAATATATATTTAAATGATAAGGTTTTTAATTTAGGTAATTATGCTTTTGATGGATGCCGAAATTTAACTAACGTAAGATTATCAAATGGTTTAACTAGTATTTCTGATTTTTTATTTATAAATTGTACTTCTTTAAAATATTTAGTATTACCATATTCTATTTCTTCTATCGGTCAACAAGCCTTTCGTGCATGTTATAAATTATCTTCTGTTAATATGCCATATAACTTAAAAAGGGTTGGAAATTTAGCATTTCAAGATGCATCTAACATTTCTAATATAGTATTTTTGGATACTGGAACAGTTAATCAAATCCAGTTTGGTGATTCTTTATTTTATAAAGATCCTGCCAACACAAATGTAATCAATATTTATATATTGGGAGATTTTACAAATAGAAATAATTTTACTGGAACATTTAAAATTTCACATGTAAATTATGTTAAAGTATATGTTACATCTGAAAGGGTATTTAATTTAATTGCAAACAATAAAACTGGTAATGTTTACTTAAGTAAGAATCATTTATTTATTATGGAGAAAGGTAATTATCCATGAGTTGCTGTCAATAATGTTGATGCTTTTATAAAATATTGACAACCACGGATTAATTCCTATAGTGTTATAGCTAGTCTTGAAAATAATTCTTATAATTCATTTATACAATCTGTTAGATCTACTAATTTAGTATATTGATATGGGTGAGTATTAAAAGCTTCTATCACAAAGAGTTTAGATTCTAATGGAAATGTTATCGCTATTACATTTACAGTGTATTTAAAAAATCAACAAATTTTTGATGTTGAAGTACCATTATTAAATCCTATTGCTGTTCCTAGTATATAATATAAATTAAATTATTTTTTATAATGAATTTAGGATTTTAATAATTGATTATTATGGTTATATATAAAGATCAATTCAAATTGTCACAGAAAGTTGAGTGTATATTAAGATAAATATGAAAAGAAATTTTAAAAAAATAATTCCATTAATTGGTATATCAACAATAGGTATTTCAGCAATAATTTCTGGAGCTGTTTTATCAATAAATAGTGTTTCAAAAAATAATGTTTCTAATGTTAAAGTAAGTGATAAATTATTTTCTTATTCAATGAGTAATTTATCTGATATAAATATTTTATCTAATCCAGTAGAGTTATCTAGCTATTTGTATAATTATGGAGCATTAGGAATGAACTCTGTAAATCCAATTAAAAGCATAGATGTAATTTCAAAAAAAGCAAATACAAATAATTGTTATAATGTTGATCTTAGAGTTAATGGTGTAGAAGGACAAAATTATGTAGTTAAAAATGTAGAAACTTCTGTTCCAGTTGCAAATGAAATTAGTAATCTAAATTTTGATAGATTAAATGATTATTTTTTACATTTTAACCAAATTATGAATTTTTATAATTTTCTATATGCTAATAATAACAATAATACATTAATTAATGTATTAACATCATATACTAATCTTAATAGTGATCAAATTTCTCGTGCAACTATAAATTTTTCAAATAATTTTGATGATGCTGGAACAACTAAATTATCATTTGAATTGCAAATATTTTTAAATTCAAATTATGTATATAACGGATCAAATGTTATTACATATACTTTACCAACATCAATTATTATAGATTGAAATAGTGCATCTGTTAATGCAAGTAAGTTTTTTGTTTTTGATGACAATGGATCTATAACTGGATTAACAGATTTAGGAGCACAAAGTGAAGTTTTAATAATTCCTGAATCATATACTACGGATAATGGAGATACAGTAAAAGTTAATTCTATAACTTCATTATTACCAACAGGCGGAACTGTTAATTTATCAAATATAAAAGCAATTATTTTACCAAACAGAATTAAAATTATTGGTGCAAATGCTATTGGAAATAGCACTGCTGGTAATGCATGTTCTAATTTAAAATGAATTAATGTTCCTAAATCATTATCATATCTTGGTGATTATGCATTTGCGAATTGCACAAATTTACAAAATTTATCTTTTTATAATCAAGAATTTTTAATTTCTATTGGTCAAAATGCATTTGATCAATGTAGATCATTAACTAATATATATTTAAATGATAAAGTTCAAAGCATTGGAAATTATGCTTTTCAAGGATGCCAAAGTTTAGTTAATGTAAGATTACCAAATACTTTAACTAGTATCCCTAATTTTTTATTTGCAAGTTGTACTTCTTTAAAATATTTAGTATTACCATATTCTGTTTCTTCTATCGGTGAACAAGCTTTTGATACATGTTCTAGTCTATCTTCTATTAATATGCCACTTAACTTAAGAACTTTTGGTAAAAAAGTTTTTAATAATGGTGCAAATGCTTTAAAAAACCTTGTTTTCTTAAATAATGGTACAGCAAATCAAATTCAATTCAATGAATCTGCATTTTTGAATTTACGTAACTCAAATTACACAAATATTTATATATTTGGAGATTATAATCAATCTATCAATTTTACTAATTCTTTTACTAGTGCAACTAATATAAATGTATCAGTAGAATCAAGAGATGTTTATGATAAAATTCATGACGGAAATACTACATTTGGTTTAGGTAGAGTTTTTATAATGGATCCAGAAAATTTACCTTACGTTAAGGTTTCACATATACCAGAATTTATAGAATATTGACAAAATAGAGTAAAAACGGCTGAAGATTGTAATTTTCATAACAAGAAAAAAGTTTCTTTTAATGAAGGATCTAATGCTGTAGGTGGAGTTATTGTTAATAACGACTGAGTTAATGCTGTTGAAATTCTAAGCATTAAAAACAATAATAATGAATTTTATCGTATCGAATTTCAACTTTGATTAAACAATGGGCAATATTTTGAGATAAATGTACCTTTGCTAACTCCAATTCCAGCGTCATAGAAAGTTAGTGTATATTAAGATAAATATAAAAAGAAATTTTAAAAAATAATTTTTCTAATAATAAAATAAGTGATAAATTATTTTCTTATTCAATGAGTAATTTATTACAACTGTTAAAGTACGCAATGTTTTAGTCAATTAATTTTGAATTTGTGGAAATATTGTAATAGTAGAAAAATCAATTCTAATAAATTGAATTTAAAATTAACTTAATAGATAATTTTCTATTAAGTTTTTTATTTGATAGAATACATTTATAATGAATATTATTGATAAAAATAAAAAAATATTTGATTTAATAAAAAAATTAGAATTTTATTTTTCTAATAATTTGAATTTAATAAAAATTACATTACCAAGAATACAAGATTTTGATATTAATAATGATTCAATTAATTTTGATAATTATACAAATTATAAAGTATATCAATTTTGTAAATATCATGATAATTATCAATTTAAAATTATGAGTGAAAATGTTCAAAATTCAAATTATAATGGAATATTTTCAAAATTTTTCCAAGTTAATCGTGATATCGAGATAAATGACTCAATTTCAATAATTGAAGATTATTATGATCTGTGTATAAAAATGAATTCAATAAGCAAAATTAATTTTCAAAGTGAAATTGAAAAATATGAAAATGAATTATTATCATTATTTAATTTTAAAAAACAAAAAATTAAATTTAAATCAATAAGTAATTTTGATAATAAATTAATACCATATAACATTGATGATTATTTATTTGAAATTACGCATAGTAATAAATTAATAAATATAATTCACAGTAATGTTAAAAATAAATATTTAGTAAATTTTAATTTTGAGCATTATGATTTAACTAAATCAACAACTCTTCTTTATTGATATGATAATCATAAATGTGTAATTCCAATTATGGATTTTTGAGTGTTAAAAGATTCATTATTAAATGAAGACAATCATTATACATCATATATAAAAATAAGAATTCATTTATCAAAATTATTGGCAATTTGCATGAAAGTAGAAAAAATGTCTGATATTTCATTTTAAGGATAAGTATGCAATATTATTCAATTATTTTAGCAGCAGGAAAATCATTAAGATTTAGTAGTGAAAAAATGTTATATAAAATTGATGATAATTCTGTAATTTATCAATCTGTAAAACTATTTTATAATGATATTGATTGTAAAAAAATTATTGTTGTAGTTAGAGAAGATTTAAAAAAAGAAATTCAAAATGAACTAAAATCATTTAATGATAAGATTGAATATGTTTTAGGTGGACAAACAAGACATGATTCTTTTATTAATGGATTGATATATTGTAAAAAATCTGAATATGTTTTAATTCATGATGGAGCTAGACCATTTTTAAAGCAAGAATTAATTAATAGAATTAAGAAAGAATTTGAATTTAATTCTAATTTAGATGCTGTAATTCCTATTTTAGATATTTATGATAGCTTAATTGATATCTCGAATATTTCATATTTAAATAGAGAAAATATTAAAATTATACAAACACCTCAAGCTTTTAAAACTAAAATATTATTTACTATTAAAAGCGATAATAATATTACTTATAACGATGAATTTAGCTGGGTTAAAGATTATTATTCAAATTTTAAATATAAGTTTATATATGGTGAACAAGAAAATATTAAATTAACAACCCCACATAAGAAATAGATTTTATTAATATTAAACAATTATATTATTTTATAATATTTTTATAAGCGATATAAGGATAATATATGGAAAATAAATATAGTGCAGAAAATATAAAAGTATTACAAGGTTTAGAAGCTGTTAGAAAACGTCCGGGAATGTATATTGGATCAACTGATGTTCGTGGATTACATCATTTAATATGAGAAATTGTTGATAACTCAATAGATGAAGTAATGGCTGGTTTTGCCAATGAAATTATTGTTACATTATCTAAGAATAATTATGTTAGTGTACAAGATAATGGAAGAGGAATTCCGATTGATATAAATAAAACAACAGGATTAAGCGGAGTGGAAACAGTGTTAACAGTTTTACATGCTGGTGGTAAATTTGATGATTCTGTTTATAAAACAGCAGGTGGTTTACATGGTGTAGGATCATCAGTTGTTAATGCATTAAGTGATTCTTTAGTTTGTGAGGTTTATCGTGACCATACAATTTATCGTGCTAAATTTGCGCATGGAGGAGAAATTATTGAGCATTTAACAAGTATTGGTAATACTAATAAAAAAGGCACATTTATTAAATTTCATGCTGACCCTGCTATTTTTGGTAATTTACAATTTAATTCTTCATTAATTAGAGAAAGATTGTTAGAAAGTGCTTTTTTATTTAATGGATTAAAAATAATTTTTATTGATGAAATTAATAATACTAAAGATATTTTTGAAGCTAAAAATAATTTAGTAGATTTTGTTGAGTATATTAACCATTCTAAACGTTGTTTATCTCCAGTGATTTCATATAATGGTTCAAATAATAATATTTCAATTTCTATTGCATTTCAATATACTGATAATTTAAATGAAATTATTGTTTCATTTGCAAACTCAGTTAAAACTATTGAAGGTGGATCACATGAAAATGGTTTTAAATCTGGATTATCATCTGCAATTAATAGTTATGCTAGAAAATGAAAATTATTAAAGGATAAAGATAAAAATTTAGATGGTGATGATATTCGTGAAGGAATAACTGCAGTTATATCTGTTTGTGTTCCAGAAAATTTAATAACATATGAAGGTCAAACAAAAAATAAATTATTTACACCAGAAGCTTTAGATGTTGTTAAGAAAATTTCAGAAGAACAAATTAGTTATTGATTAGATAGTCATAAAAATGAAAGTTTTTTGATAATTAAACAAATTATTGCCAACCGTGATGCAAAACTTGCAGCAAAAAAAACTAGAGAAACAATTAAGAAAACTAAAGGAAGAACAGCAGAAAAAATTTTAAGTTCAAAGTTAACTCCCGCCCAATCAAAAGAAGCAAAATTAAATGAACTATTTTTAGTTGAAGGAGATTCGGCTGGTGGAAGTGCTAAATTAGGTAGAAATAAAAAATATCAAGCAATCCTTCCATTAAAAGGTAAGGTTATTAATGTTGAAAAAGCAAAATTATCAGACGTATTAAAAAATGAAGAAATCGGAACAATAATAACTTGTTTAGGGACAGGAATTGGAAAAGAATTTGATATTTCAAAATTAAAATATAACAAAATTATTATTATGACTGATGCTGATGTTGATGGATCTCATATTCAAGCTTTACTTTTAACAATGTTCTATCGTTTTATGAGACCATTAGTGGAAAACGGACATGTATATTTAGCAATTCCACCTCTATATAAAATTTCTAAGAAAAGTGATAGTTCTAAATTTAAATATGCTTGAAATGAAGAACAATTAGAAGAATATAGACAAGAATTTAAATCTTATGAAATTCAGCGTTATAAAGGGTTAGGAGAAATGAATGCTGATCAATTGTGAGAAACAACAATGAATCCTGACAATAGAATGCTTTTAAGAATTGATATTGAAGATATAATTGCGGCAGATATTCAAGTTGATACATTGATGGGTGAAGATGTTTCAATTAGAAAAAAATGAATTGATGAAAATATTAATTTTGAATATGATGAATAAAAAATAGGTGTTATATGGAAAGCAACAACAATAAAATTATTAATCAGCCATTATCAATAATAATTGGTGATTGTTTTGGAAGATATGCAAAATATATTATTCAAGATAGAGCGATTCCAGATGCAAGAGATGGATTAAAACCTGTTCAAAGAAGAATATTGTTTGCAATGTATGAATTAGGTTTAACTAATGATAAACCATACAAAAAATCAGCAAGAACGGTTGGAGAGGTAATTGGTAAGTATCACCCACATGGTGATTCATCAATATATGAATCAATGGTGAGAATGTCACAATCTTGAAAAAGTAATTTACCATTATTGGATATGCATGGTAATAATGGTTCTATTGACGGGGACAGCCCCGCTGCAATGCGTTATACAGAATGTAGATTATCATTAGTTTCTAATCTAATGCTTGAAAATATTTATAAAAATACTGTTGATTTTTCATTAAATTTTGATGATTCAGAAAAAGAACCAGTTATTTTGCCTGCAATGTTACCAAATTTACTTATAAATGGAGCAGTAGGAATAGCGGCTGGTTATGCTACAAATATTCCTCCACATAACCCGAATGAAGTTTTTAATGCAATAATTTATTTAATAGATCATCCAGATGCAAGCTTTGATGAAATTATGAAAATTATTCCAGCCCCTGATTTTCCAACTGGTGGAATTATTGAAGGAAAAGAAGGAATTATTGACTCTTTTAAAACAGGGAAAGGTAAATTTATATTAACATCAAAAATTTCCTATAATTTAGATGATAAAAAAATTAATCAAATTATAATTTCTGAAATCCCTTACGATGTTTCTAAAGCAACAATTATAAAAGAAATTAATGAAATTATTTTTGATGAAAAAATAAGTGGTTTAATTGAAGTTAGAGATGAATCTGATAAAAATGGAATTAATATTGTTATTGATGTAAAAAAGGATAAAAATTTAGAACAAATAACAAATTATTTGTTAAAGAATACACATTTACAAATTAGTTATGCCACTAATTTTGTAGCAATTGTAAATAGAAAACCAGTTTTATTAGATATTATTTCTGCATTAAAGCATTATATTAATCATGCTTTAGATATTCAAAGAAAAACATTTATATTTGATCTTGAAAAGCACAAAAAAAGATTAGAAATTGTTGAAGGATTAATTATTGCAATTAACAATATAGATGAAGTAATTTCTATCATTAGAAAGAGTGAATCAAAAGAAGATGCAAAATCACATTTAATTGAAAAATTTAATTTTACAGAAAATCAAGCTGAATCTATTTTAGTACTACGTTTATATAGATTGTCAAAAACAGATATTGGTGCATTATTGGAAGAAGCTGACGATTTGTATAAAATTATTGAAAACTTGAATAATCTTTTATCAAGTCAAAAATTACAAGAACAATATTTGATTAATACGCTTTTTGATTATCGTAAAAAATTTGGTTCTGTTAGAAAAACTAAAATTAGTGAAAACATAAAAAAATTAGAAATTAAAGAGCATGAAATTATTGATGTTAAAGAAAATATTATTTTTGTTTCTAATGATGGTTATATTAAAAAAGTTACCCCTAAAATTTATGAATCAAATGAACTGGATACAATTGGGTTTAAACCCTTAGATTTTATTTTTTATACTAATAAATGTTTATCTAATCAATATTTATTGATAGTAACAAAACTTGGAAAATGTATCACATTACCAATTCATAAACTTCAAAATAGTAAGTGAAAAGATTTAGGAGAACATATTAATAATTACATGACTATTGATCCAATGGATCGTATTGTGTTTGCAAATATTTTTGATAATTATGATGTAGGAAATCATTCATTGCTATTATTCACAAAACAAGGAATTAATAAGAAAATTAATTATAATGAATTTATTAATTTAAAGGCGATGAAATCTTCATCAATAATAAAATTAAAAACTGATGACGAAATTGTTTCAGTTAATAATTTATTAAATTCTAAACTTTATTTTGTTTCATTAGTTTCAAGTGCCGGCAATGGTTATGCTTTTAGTTCTGATGAAGTACCAATGTTATCTAAAACTGCAAGTGGTGTTAAATCAATCAAATTAAAACCTGGTGAATTTTTAGTAAGTGCAAATGTTTCATTAACATTGGATTTATTGTGTTTATATGTTTTGAATTCTGGAATCAGACTTTCGAATTTGGATGAATTTAAAGTATTGTCAAGAACAAGCACAGGAAAAAGTGTCTTACATATTAAAACAAATACAAATGATAAATTAATTAATGTTATTTTAGCTAACAAAAACTCTGAAATTACAATTTTAGATGACAATAATAAATTATTTAATTATTCTGTTACAAATCTTGTTAATAATAAATTTAATAAAGTTTTACAATCTAATTCAATTA
>JAHLFM010000011.1 GCA_018883815.1 Candidatus Ureaplasma intestinipullorum | reverse complement strand
GGATATATTATTATTGAAAGCTTATTTAAATATGAGATATCTGTTTTTGGATAACTATAAATTCCATCATTTTTTAAAATGAAATTTGTAATTTTATTTACTATTGATATTGATAGATAATTTATATTATTTTCTATTTGAAAAACATTTTTTTGGTTTTTTATCAATTCATCCATAATAGAATAATAATCAACACAATCATTCTTTTTTTTAAAAAAACCGATATTTTTGTATTTGTATTCTTTTAAACATTCTATTAATTTTGTATAAATTTCAAAATTTATTTTAAAAATTTCAAAATCATTTTTTTGATTAATTTTTAAACAAATATTATTAAGAATATTATAAATTTGATGGTTCATATTATATTAATTGTCTCTTTATTGACTTATGATTATAAACAATATTTTTAATATTATATGGTGGTTTAAAAGAAATTTCTAAAATATCATTATTAATTCCAATGATAGTTCCAATTCCAAAAACAACATGAATAATTCTATCACCAATTTTATAATCATTAACAAAATCAGAATTATATTTTTCTGAAATATCAATTTTTTTCTTATCTTTTAAATCAAATCAATCTAGATCTTTATTTGAACGGGAAATGATTTTGTTCTGGATTGGATTTAAATTTATTAAATCAATTTCTTTTATAAACCGTGATGGTTCTTTTTCTTTTTTCATTGTAAAATTATATGTTCTATTAGCAGAAATAATTAATTCTTTTTTAGCTCTTGTTAATGCAACATATGCTAATCTTCTTTCCTCATCCACATTATTTTCTTCAATACTATGAATAGAGGGAAAAATTCCATCACAAAATCCTACTAAAAAAACATATTTAAATTCTAATCCTTTTGCAGTATGAACAGTCATTAGATTAATTGCATTTTCATTTTTCTTTTTATCATCAAGCATAGTATATAGCATCACTTCTTGAAGATACAATGTTAATGATGGATTTTCAGGGTTTCTTGATTCAAAATTAATAATTCCTTTTTTTAGTTCTTCTAAATTTTTATTTACATTTACTAGTCTTTTTGGTTCTGTTTTTTCAATATATGCTAAATAATCAGTTTTTTCTAATAATTGATCAAACATATCTGCTAATGAATTTCATTTATAATTTTTGAAAAAATCAATTAGATTTATAAAGTTGTGAATAGCTTGTTTTTGAGTGCTAGATAATAAGTCTATATTATCAACTTCACATATTGCTTCATAAAAAGATAGCTTTTTTTCATTGGCATAATCTAAAATGTTTTTAACAGTTTGATCACTAATTTTTCTACGAGGAATATTAATTATTCTTCTTATTGATAAATCATCATTGCTATCAATAACTGATAAATATGCAATCATATCTTTGATTTCAGTTCTTTGATAGAACTTAAAACCACCATATAGATTGTATTTATAACCTTCAGATACTAGAGCTTGTTCATATGGTCTAGATAAATAATTGCTCCGGTATAAAATAGCAATGTCTTTTAATTCATCTTCAGGGTTTAAAGATAAAATTTCACTTATTTTTCTAACAACAAAATTTGCTTCCTCTTCTTCACTGCTAGCAATAAAAAATGTAGGTTTTAAATGCGTTTTATTAGAATATAAATTTTTTGGAATTCGATTTTGATTTTTATTTATTAATGAATTTGCAGCATTTAGAATTTCTTGTGTTGAACGATAATTTTCTTCCAACTTAATTACTTCAATTGGTTTCTCATCAGAGTAAAGAAAATTATGAATAATTTGGGGATTAGCCCCTCTAAAAGTATATATGCTTTGATCTTCATCTCCAACTGCAAAAATATTTTTATTTTTTGTCGATAGAAGTTTTAGTAATTGGTATTGTGTATCATTTGTGTCTTGAAATTCATCAACTAATAAAACATCAAAACGATTTGATCAGTACTCTAATGAATCGGAAAAATTACTTAAAATAAAATTGGTAAAGTTTAAAATATCATTAAAATCTACATAATTATACATTTCAAATTTTTTAACATAATTTAAATATGTATTTTTTACCATTTCGATTTGTTTTATTCCAATAATTTCTAATTTGTTTAAAATTGAATAATCATTTTCTAAATTAGATACATCATACATTTTAGATTTTAAAAAATCAATGATATAAATCATTTTTTTAGGACTAATTAAAGTTTTATCATATGAATAATTTTCATAAATATCTTTAATAATTGTTATTGCTTCTTCATCATCAACAATTATTTTAAAATTGCTATTTCTATTTAATTTATAGAATTCTCTTCTTAATATTCTTATACATATTGAATGGAATGTACCAATTCAATCTAATGGATAACCAACAATTTTTTTAATACGTTCATTCATTTCTGCAGCTGCTTTATTTGTGAATGTAATTGCTAGAATCCTATCAGGATGAATATTTTTTTCCATTATTAAATATAATGCACGACTTGTAATAACAGTTGTTTTTCCTGTTCCTGCCCCCGCCATAACCATTACTGATTTTAATGGATAAGTTACAGCTTCTAATTGTTTAGGGTTTAATTTTTCAAATTGTTTATCCATATGGCCTCCTTGATGATTAATATCTAAAAAACAATGCACTATTTTATATGATAATTTATAAATTTTTATTTATAAAATAAAAATGCACCTAATTGGTACATTTTTATCGTAAGCTATAAGCCGCATTCTGTACTTTAAAAGCGTCAATTATTTATCTATTAATTTAGAACAAATTAATTTGAGACTTTTCTTCATTTCGATCGTCTCAATTCCCCTACCAAAATTTGGGTTTCTAGCTTGCAGGGTTTACCTCGTTTCACTCTAATTATTGCTAACTAGTTTCGTCACTGTGGCACTTTAAAAATTATTGTCAACCACATGGGTCCAAAATAATTTGCCGTTGATTTTTTTAAAATCACCATATGTTATTAGCACATGTACAAACACTACAATCATCTCAGATTGTGCTAGTGCGGACTTTCCTCTATCTAATGACAGCAATTGACCACTTACAATTATTATTTTATATCTAAAATAAAATTAATTAGTAAATTTTATAAATTTTTTACAAGTTTATTTATACCAACAACTTATCATTGATATTATCTTACTTTGTAATAAAAACAATATAGATATATAAAAAAACAAATATAACAATCATTTATTTTGCTATATTTGTTTTTAAATTGTTTTATCTTTTAAAATGGTGCCTAGAAAGGGACTTGAACCCTTATGATTATTCATCGGTAGATTTTGAGTCTACTGCGTCTGCCATTCCGCCATCTAGGCAAAATTATGAAACTAAAAATGTTATCAAAATTCCTAGAATAATGAAAAATACCAATATAAAAAACATTAATAATGAATTAAATAAATTTGTTTTTTTAATGTTTTTATTATTGCTATATTTATCAAGATTTGGAATATTTTTTACTAATTCAAAATCATTTTTTTTAGAATTCATAATTAATTATTTTTATCTAAAATCTTTTTTCCTTTGTATGAACCACAAGCATGACATACACGGTGAGGTTGAGTTAATACTCCACAACTTTTACAAGCTACAGAATTTCCAACTTCTAAATGATCATGACTACGACGCATACCTTTACGAGATTTACTTACTCTTCTTTGTTGTACAGCCATATTTAAATCCTTATTAATTAAAAAATATACTAATTATTATACATAAAAAAATATTAAGTTACAAATTAATATAAAATTAGTTTAAAAATATATAAAATTATAAATATGATTATTATTTATGGTCATGATAATAATGTTTTAGAAATAGAATTAAAAAATCAATTTAAAAAGTTTATAAATTTTGAAATAATTAAT
>JAHLFM010000010.1 GCA_018883815.1 Candidatus Ureaplasma intestinipullorum | reverse complement strand
GAGAAGAAACTTTAAAATTGCTTACAATTTCTGCTATTTTAGGATCAACTTTATTTTTTTCAGACATAATAAAAACTCCTTACTTATATTTTACCTGTAAGGAGTTTCCACAATTATTTATACATTATCTTATTGGTTAGCTATTTTATAATTTTTTCATAAAAATTAAATGTTTGTTTTGGCATGTTCTCCATATCTAAATAACTTTTTTTAATAATTTTACCATCTCTATTTATAACATTACCATTTATATCAAAGTATATTTCATGTTTATCAAACATATCATGTGTTGACCCATCAATTCGTAAACAATTATAAGGATTAATTGCATCAGACAATGATTGAACAGTTCCAGTTTTAACAAGATCACTAAAAGGTATTATGTGTGCATTTTTTACAATATTTAAATTTATTTTTTTTGTAGTAGATAAAATAGGAATTTTATTTTCATTTATATATCTTTTTACATTGGATGTAAAAAATGATCTAAGTTTTTTCTTAATAGATTCTTTGCTTAAATTAGAAAAGTCTTGGATTCTCTTATTTACAATTGCATATATATAATCATATTGTTTTTCTTTTAATATTTTTGCATCATTTTCACTAATGTTTTGTGTTTTAATTGAGATATTATTATCTAAATATTCTTCTTCATATTCATAATTTTTATACACTCAAAGTTCATTATATTTTTGAAATTTTTCTTTGAATCCAGGTATTATATCACCAGACATAACATCATTCAGTGTATAAATTGGAAAATGTGAATCATTGATAAATTCCTTTTTTGAAGTTGGTACTTCATAATCTTTAGTTACATTAGCAAAATTGCAATTAAAATAATCATTATCAATACATCTCATTGGGCTGGCTAAATGATTAGTTTCACTACCTGAAATATTTGATCCACTAAAATAACTATACATTGTTTTGATAGTACTCTTATCTTTTTTAAGTATTTTGTTAATGTATTCAATTTGTTCAGGAGATAAATTATAATATTTTAATTTTTTAGTATTATTTATTCCTGATCATTTTTCTAAAATATTCTTTCTAAAGTTATTAACCATTTTTGATTTATAGTAATCTGTAGGCTTTAGCATATTTAAATCTGTAATTCTAAAATTGGCCGATTCTAGATTTAAATATCAATTTATAATTTTATTTTTCTTTGTATCATAAACAAAAATGGCATTCCCTTTTAAAAATAATTTTTCATTATCTATTAAATTTCGAATTCATGATTTTGTTGCAAAAGGAATAATTAATTTAAAATATTGTTGCATAATTAAAATTTTAAACTCCTAAAAATGTTTTCTAAAACTTCTACTGAAATAGAATTTCCTGCTAAATATATAATTTTTGATTTTGGAATTAAATCTCATTTATTTAATTTATTAAAGTCACTTATGTCAAATCCCATGTATCTAATAGCCTCATCTGGTTGCATATATCTAACATTTTTATTAGATAACATTAATTTTATTCTACTCATTGCACCAGATGCAGTTAATGTTGGCCCACTATAATTGATATCAAAAATATAATTTTCACTTTGAAAATTAGTGTAATTTATTAATTCAAATTTTTTTATATTATTTTTTGTAATTCTTGGTTCTTTTCATTCTAATGAAGACAAATAATCATCTTTAGGATATTTAATATTTAGAATTGACTTAATTGGTGTTTCTTCATTTTTAAAAACTTGTTGTGTAAAAATTGGGAAGGAAAAATTTACATTTTTTTTATGTTCTTTTAGTACAGAAATAGCAAAAACTCTTTCTCTATTTTGAGGACTTCCAAAATCTTTAGCATTTAATAAATACCATTTTGATTCATACCCATATTTTTCCAAATCAACCAATCATTGTTTAAATGTTTCAATATGTTTCTTTTGTATTATTGCCCTTACATTTTCTAATAATAAGTATTTAGGTAATTTCTTCCCATTTTTTTTCATATTAAAAAGAATTCTGTCAATTTCTCATAACAAACCACTTCTTGTGCTAGAACCTTTGTGAAATCCTTTTTGTTTTCCTTGATTAGAAATATCTTGACATGGAAATGAATATGTAAAAATATCAATATCATCAGGTACATCATTCCAATCTAAGGATGTAATATCAAAATGATTATGTGCAATTTTTTGAGATTGATTTAATATATGACCTAAAAATGAATTGGCAAGTTTATTCTTTTTTCATATTTGGCTTGTTGGTTTTTTGGAATCATTACTTATTGTTATATTAATATCAAATGTTTCATTTTTGAATTCATTTATTGAATCTGGATAATGAATAGATTGGTATGCAATAATAGCAGGAAGAAATCATTCGACAATTCCAACAGATTCAATATTTCATCCCATTTCATTACTTATATTTTTTAATGCTTTATGCTGAGCACCAATACCAGCAAATGCTTCAAATAGTTTTATTGTTTTTTTATTTTTCATATGTTAAATTATATGCGATTTTTAAATAGCATAATAATTATATTTATATAATTAAATTAAAATTTATATTAAAATAACTAAAATTCACAATTTTACACACTAAAACAACATTTTGATTAATTATTTCATTATTTGCTAATGAAATATTATTTTTATTAGTATTTAAGCTAATTTCTATAGAATTTTGATACATAATATCTTCATTATTGCTACCTAAATTATATAGTCCTAAATTAGGATTAAAATCATTAATATTTTACAAAATAAAAAAATAACAACCACAACTATATTATATAGTTTTGCAGTTGTCATTTGAATGTTGAAACCACTTTAATAAAGTGGTTTTTATTAGTAATTATTTATTTGTTGGAGGAGTTCCTTCTGCATTTGAAACAATTGCATCAATTTTAACTAATGCCCCATTACAATTTAATGTGTTTGTAGCAATTACTCTACCAGCAGGTAATGTTGAGAAATATTTATTTAAAACTTCTTGAAATCCATTAATTGAATTAATATCTTCAACAAAAATATTTAATTTAACAACATCACTTAATTTGTGTTCAACACTTTCAACAATAACTTTTAAGTTTTCAATACATTGAGCAAGTTGATCATTAATATCTTCAGAAATTAATTTACCATTTGCATCAATTGGGAATTGTTCTGATATATTGTTGTAGTGTGAGAATGCAACAGTTTGAGAAGATATTGGATTAACATATACAGATTTTGTATTGTTAGCTTCAATTACAATTCCATGACGATCTTCTACTAATTGTGGAGGAGTACCATCACCATGAGAAACTACTACTTCTACTTGAATCTTTGCATTCATTGGTAATCCTTCAACAGAATTAATAGCTAATGCAGGTAAATAATTAACTGTTCTTGCAATAGCAGAATCTGGAAAGAAAGTTTTATAAGCTTCTTTAATTGCATCTAATTCTTTAATTTCAGTTGTGTAAATGTTAACCTTAACAATGTCATCAAATGGAACATCAATACTTTCAAGAATATTTTTAATATTTCTTAAACATTGTTTTAATTGTTCTTTTATTCCACCTTCAACAATTTTATTTGTATTTGGATTAATTGGTAATTGAGAAGATAGGTGGTTGTAGTGTGAGAATGCAACAGTTTGTGATGAATAGTCATTAATTGGAGCATTATTAGTATTTCTTACCAATTTAATTAAATCTCCAGCTTGTGGAGCATTTGGAATAGTACCTTCTCCACATGTAACTACAGCTTCAACTTGGATAGAAGCATTTAATGGAATGTCTTTAACTGCTAATAATGTTAATGCAGGTTTGTAATCCTTGAAGAAAGTATTTAAAACGTCAATAGCAATGTCAAAATCTTTAGTTGATTTTGTAAAAATTGTTAATCTAACAACATCATCTAAATTATGATTAATACTTTTTACTATTGCTTCAATATTTTTAAAACATTGAATAGCTTGTTCTTTTAAATCACTTGATATTAATTTTCCACTTGCATCAACTGGTAATTGTGCAGATAAATTGTTATAGTGAGAAAAAGCAACAGTTTGTGAAAAACCCAAAAGACCTTTTGCTACATCATTTGTGTTTCTTGCTAAAACTTCATTAAATTTACTCATTTTTATTCTCCTTAAATATATATTTAGACTATTTAATTCTACTTTAAATTTAAAATATTTAATAATAAAAATAAGTTAGTTTATAACTAAATCTATGACATATTTAATTGACTCATATTTTTTATTGATTCTTTATGTCTTTAGTTAAATAACCTTTATTTTCATCAAATTATCTCTATAAAATTTAGTAATTATTGAGAAATATAGTTATTAAAATGTTTTTTGATCTTCTTTTATAATTGATTCTTTTGATGTATTTCTATTAAAAATTTTCCCAACTTTATCTACACCAACTTAAAATTGTTTTATGTCATTATTTTAATATTTATACATAATATGTATTATAATATTTATATTAAGAATTATTAATTGAAAAGGAAGGACATTATGTCAAATTTCTTAGTTGCAACAGTTGATTACATTCCAAACCGTAAATATGAAATTTTAGATGTTGTATTTGGCAATAGAATTGTTAGTATTTTTTCTAAGACAGAAGCATCAAAAGCAGTAAAGAAAATGGTTGAAGATGCACAGCAGATGGGTGCAGATGGTGTTATTGGTATTAGAATAAATACAAGTCCAAATGGTTCAACAACTGTAATTGGTACTGCAATTAAATTTATTGACTAACTTTTTTTGGTCTTAATAATTTCCGATTAATCAATTTTCTTTTAACATCTCACATTTTAAATAAGATAATTAATTCTTTAAATCATTTTAATTTAATTAATAAATCATAATTAGCATATATAAATAATGCTAATCCTATTCAACTAATAAATTGAGGACCAGGAATAATCATCAAGAATGGACCTGTTGCCATCATTGAAATAGCTACAACATTAAGTCATATTATAGTTTTTCTGGTTTTCTTTTTAGTCAATTTATCTTTAAAACATAAAAATTTTGAATCTAATTTTTTATTCATATTTTTATTATATAAATAAAAATTATTATCAAAAACATTTATAACATTTAAAAATACTAATTTAGAGGTATAAATATGAAATTAAATAAAAAAATTAAATATTCCCTAAGTATTTTAGGGTTAACAGGAATTACTGTCGTTCCATTATCATTATCATTAATTGGTTGTTCAAAAACTAATGATTCAGAAAAAGAAACAAAAGAGTCAAAAGAAATTAATCAAGACTTTGAACCAGATTTTTTGGAAAACACAAAAAACTTAACATTACCACCCAAAGGTGTTGATGATGAACAATATAATTTTTTATACAATTTTTTAAATGAGGATGACGATATGTTAACTCAAATAACTAAAAAAAGAGAATTAATTGATGATGGTTATGGATCTGAACAAGAAGCAAAACAATATGCAGAACAACTTTTAAAAAATTTAGATAATGATTCATTGAAAAAGATGCTATTACTTAATTTTAATAAAGATAGTTTTTTAGAAAAAACTGAAGTTCCAAATGGCGATGATGAAACATTAACTGCGTCAAGAAAATTAATATATACTTTTTCAAGTTTTGACTATAATTCAGATTCTAAAGTATGTTCATTCGTTTTAGAATATCATTATGATTCAACATATGAAAATATAATTAACAAAGACACAAATAATAAAATAAATCAAAATTTTACAACTCATTTAACAATTAAATTTGATAATTTAAAATTAATTCCAGAAGCTTTGGAAATTGGTTATGAAAGTTACATTCCGATTTTAACAATTGATACAAAAGATGAAAGTTTTAATTTTAAATATATTGAAAGTTCTGCAAGTATTAATATTGATGAATATTTAGAACAACAAATTTCTCAATTAAATACATTGAAAGAATCAAATAGAATTGATGAAAACTCTTATAATAAATCAATAAAATCACTTCAAAATTTTAAAGATTATTGATACACAATCGTAGCATCAATTAATAATATTTCAAACCTAGATTTTAATAATATTGAATTTGTAAAGGATTCAAAAAATTTGGGTAATGTTCCATTTTTCTCAAAAGCCATAATAAGTACTGAAGAAGAATATAATGATTTGAGTAAATATAAATTGTCTTCTTACAATATTGGAACATGCTTACTTATAGAAATTATCAATAATGATTTAGAAAATTATAAAACTAAGTTATCTTCTATTGTTAATTGTAAACTTGGTATTCCTGTATTTAATTTTATTGAAATGAATAATGGTGATAAAGATTTTAATTTTGTATTCAAAGATCCAAACGCAATACCAAGACATTATAGATAATAAAATAAATATATGTTGATAATTAAGCATTATGTATATATCTAATAAACAACTATCAAATTATTTTCAGCCTTAGTCGGCAACAGCGTACATATTATCTTATTTGTAATAAATAATTAAAATAATATCATATTTAATAAATAAATTATCCAATATAATTAGACTAAAACATTTCAAGCCACAATAGATTTATAAAAAATCTTCCTAGATAATTGATAATTATCTGGGATTTTTAATATTAATATATAATAAATTAAGAGGTAGATATAAATGAATAATTATCAAAGTGTAAAAACTGGTGAAAATACCTATAAATTTATTGCTAAAAAACAAAATTTTTTTATTGGCAAATGTTGCTTAATTGCTGGAGGATTATTTGCTTTAATCTTTGGAATTGCATTTGTAATTTCTGAATTTGTATTTTTAAAAAATAATATAAATTTTAATTACATTATAATGATTGGTACAATTTCATTAATTGCTGCATTTATTTTTTCAATTATAATGTCATTTAAAGGAATTAGTGCATCATTTGGACTAATAATAACCACAATTACAATATATAGCTTTGCATTTATAATGATGTTTAGTTCATATTTTAGTTTGCTTGGAAATTCTATAATGTTCTTTGCTCTTGCATTTACATCTATTGCAATAATTATTATTGGTATTATCAGTTTTATTATTCCCGCAAAAACTGCATATTCAATATTTAAAATATCAATGATTTCTTTTGGTGCTTATATTATGATTTCACTTGTTGGATCATTAGTATTATGATTCACATATTCAAGTATAACAATTCAAATTTGGCAAATTGTAATAACAGCATTAATCGGATTTATTATTATCTGTTCAACTATTTTTTCTTTTTATAAATTAAAACAAACTAGTGAATTTATTAATATTTCAGACATTGATTCAACAACATACAATAAATTATTATTACTTCAGGCTTTTAATATATTATCTTCAATAATAATGTTATTTATGTGAATTTTAAGAATCTTAGGAATTGCTAATAGATCTTAAATATAATATAAAAACCACATTTTGATTAATGTGGTTTTATTTATAAAATATATACACAATTAAGGTGTATTAATATAACTAAAATCAGTTAGCATATGTGTATCCAGTTTCTACAATGATGTAAATTAAAGAAATAGTAGCAATTCCAATACATACACCATTTAAGCGGTTCCAATAATTATATTCTCTTGTTTTAACAATGTTTGTTTTATCTGTAATTGGAATAACAATATCATTAATAACTTTTTTCTTATGTTTGATTTTTTGAATAAGACCTAGTGAGAAGTTCATAACTACATAAGTTATCATACCAAATGATAAACCATGTGCAATTGAGTTTGTTAATAACATCATTATCAATGTAACAAATAATGTTGGAATGTCAGCAAATATTTCTCATTCAAAATTTCTAATTTGACTTAACATTACAGCACCAATAACAACAAGAGCAACGGATGTAATTGGTTGCAATCCATTAATTGGCATGAATACTTTCATAATTGGTCATGCCACTATTGAAAGCGCAAACATTAAAGCAGTAATAATTGCTGAAAAACCAGTTCTAGCTCCCGCTCCAATTCCTGTTGTTGATTCTACAAAAGTTGTAACCGTAGTTGCTCCAATACCAGCCCCTATAATTGTTGATACCGCATCAACATGGTTAGCTTTTACCATTCAATTTTTATTAAATTTTTCAAATCCACCAAGTTTATCAACAACAATTAAACTTCCAGTTGTATCAAAGAAATCCATATACAAGAATGATAATATTCCGACATAAGTCATTGGATTTTTTCACATTTCAACATTAGAAAAACCAATTCATCCTGCTTTTGCAACATATCCAAATTTACTAAAGTCACTATAACTACCTAGTAAACCAAAATTTTCAACCCCTTTATTTACAACTCCAGTAACACATAAAATAATCAATATTAATGCCCCAAATAGCATTGTAATAATCATTGCGCCTTGAATTTTTGCAAAATGTAAAACCAATCCTAGTAATATTAAACACAACGCTAATATTACTAGCGGGTTTGTAAAGTCACCTATACCTGTAATTGGAACATTTGTACTACCAACCACAATACCTGAATTTTGCAAACCAATAAAGGTAATAAATAAACCAATTCCAGCCCCAACAGCAATTTTAAAATTAGTAGGAATAGAAGCTGATATTTTACTTCTTAATGGAGTTAATACTACAATAAGATAAAAAATACCAGAAATAATAGTAACCGTTAATGCAGATTCAAATCCCAAATATTGAGCGACAGTAAATGTAAAAAAAGCATTTAATCCCATCCCTGGAGCTAAAGCAACAGGAACTCTTGCTCATAAACCCATTAACATTGTTGCTATAAAAGAAGAAATAGCAGTTGTTAAAAATAAACCACCAGCATATTGTGATGCAAATTCATTACCACCAGGAGTAATTGGAGAAGCTCCTACTATTGATGGATTAACTGCTAAAATATAACACATCGCTAGGAATGTAGTGATTCCACCTATTATTTCTTTCTTAAAAATTGTTCTATATGAATCAAATTGAAAATAATTTTTAATTGAACTAATAGGACTGATTCTTTTAAAAGTTTTTGCACTTTTTTTTGAATCCATAATATTCCCAAAAAAATATTAAAAAATAAATGTACAATAAGTTTCTTATTTAACAACGTTAAATAATCACAACTAACAACGTTAGCTATTGTACATTTAATATTATATAAATTATTTTTGAAAATAATTATTATTATTTAATAATTCAAATAAATTAAATACTTCGGTTTGAATATTTTGATTATTTAAATAATTTAATCATCTAAATACCAAACTATATTGATTTGATAAATCATAAATTGGGGTTACCATTCCACTTATTCAATTACTAGTTTCAATAACTCCTCAATATATACCTACTAATTGGTAATTTTGATTTATTACCATAGAACCAGAAGAACCAGAACCTAAATTAACATTATAAAAGGTATAATTTGTCAATTGATCATATACATAATAATAGTTATGAAAATTATATCATACATCAATATCGTTTCTTTCAATGTTAAGTGTATTTTTTTTCACTAAATCACGATTAATAGTATCACAATTAAAAGTCACATATGATTCAGCAGAATTACTATATGACAACCCTGGATATCCACCAATTGTGAATTGTGTATTTGATACATTCTCTATAGAATTAAATAAAAATTTGTTTTTAATTTCATCAATATTTGAACTATATCCATCATTGATTAATTTAGTCAAATATTTCACTCTTTCAATATATGTAAATGTATCTAAATAATTTTCAACATTTACTGAAATATCAAATATTTTATAAATGTTATCTTTAATTACACTTCTAACACTAAACTGGGAATCAAAAAATTGAGTTGGATTTAAATCAAACCTAATTAGTCCCATATCATTTGCTTTTATGCTAGAATTGTTTAACTTATAACTTTCTGAAATATTATAATTTGAATCAACAAAATAACTTATTGATTGATTATTTTTTGTAACTTTTATTGTTCCTAAATATGGATTAGTATTTTCAATATTTCCATCATTATAAATAGCACCAATTGGAATTATAGAATTATATGCACTTGTTAAATTTAATCAATATTCATTTCATGATCTAGCGTCATTATTAATAATGTTTTTATAACTTTGATAATCACTTTCATTCGGATTTCCTATTGGTTGAGTAACATATGTTGAAATTTTCCCATTAACAAAAGGTAAATATGGAAAAAATAATTCAATTTTTCCATTTGTTAAGGGAAATTTATAAGTATATCCTAAATTTAAAACATGAATATTTGATGCAAAATAGTAGATATTTTTATCTTGAGAATTAATCATATAATCAAATAATCACATTGTCCCAGTTGTTATTGAATAAAGTTCTTTGCTATTTTGATTATTTTCAATATAATTTATTAATTGTGCATAATTACTATTAGCAGTGTTTGAATTCAAATTTCTTATAAAATCTAAAAGGTAACTCTCTATTGGTTTGATATAAAACAACAATGATAATGAATTATTATTAGCATATATTTCTTGTTCATTTGAAGCTTTTTTATAAACAATATTTTCGCTAACTTGAGAATGAGTATTTTTTCTACCATAAATAATTGCAACAGCAACAATTGAACCAGCAACTGCTCCTGCAGTTAATAAACTACCTAATGCAATTAAAGTTTGTTTTAATTTAATATTCATAAATATATTTTAAAATAAAAAAAATTATTGAAACAATAATTTCTAAATTTTTAATTCTTGTTCAGAATATTCAATAATTTTATTATTATTTTTATTTCTAAATGATAATAATGTTGTAGGTACACCTAATTGTCCGACAATCATAACTAAACACAAGAAGATAGCAGTAAATCAAGAACTTTCATTATTAGAATAAAGAGTTCCTGTCACTCCTGCTGATAATCCTACTGTTCCATATGCAGAAGCAAATTCAAATATAATATCGGTGAAATTATAATTATAGCCTGTTGATAAGAGCAATGGATAAGTAATAATACTAAAGAGAATCATTAATGTAGCACTAACAAATAAAATCATAAAAGCAGTAATTACTGTATTTTGAGGAATTGTTCTTTTTAATATAACAACTTTTTTATCTCCTCTCATAATACTTACAACTGTCATTACTAAAATTGCAACTACTGTTGTTCTAATTCCTCCACCTGTTGAACTTGGAGCACATCCTATAAACATTAAGATTAAAATTATTCATTTTGAACCATCAGACATTTCACTCATTGGAACTGTACTCACTCCTGCACTTCTAGAGGAAAAAGTAGTAAATATTACATAAGTTAATTCATTTCAAGTTTTTGTAGCACCTTCACCAAAATATCCTGCTAATTCAGGAGTACTATTTACCTTACTTATTAATCCATCATGTAAACCAAATTCAAATGCTGTCATAAATATAAAACCAAATAAGAAAACAATAAAATAAGTAATAACACTTACTTTGGTAAATAGAGAGAAATAAAATTTTCTCTTTTGATGTTTAAATTTAAATCATTGAATTACATCATAGAAAACTGGGTATCCAATCCCACCAATTATAAGTTGAATAATCATAAAATATTGAATAATTGTTCCACTTCCATTTCTAAATGGTGCAACTGATGCGTTACCAATAATATCAAATCCTGCATTATTCATAATTGATGCAGAATGAAAAATACCAGTTCATATTGCATTACCAGGGTTATGATATTGTGTTAAATAATTCGGACTATTTACAAATCATGTTGATGAAGGAATATTTCCACTATTAACTACACTTGCTAGATCGACTTGTTGGTATGCTGGAACTAAACCAAATCATAATGAGTATATAATTGCAAAGATAAATTCAGTTACAAAAATAAATATAATTGCACTTTTAATAGTTGTTGAAGTTAATCCCAATTTTGAATTTCCTCTTTCTGAAAAAATTAACATTGAGTTTGTGAAACCTATCTTATTTTTTTCATGAAGCGGAATGCCCTTTAACTTTTTATAAATAATATTGTTAAATAACATATTTCAAAATAGTCAATATAATACAAATAATCCAACACCACCAGCTTGTAAAAGTAACATAATTACAATTTGTCCAAAAACATTATATGAATCTGCTACAACAAATGAACATAATCCAGTATCAGTAAATGCACTAATAGTTACAAAAAAAGCATCAATAAATGAATATGCACGAGTTTCGCCATTTGCAAGAACAACTTCATATGGAACTTTAAAAGAAATTGGTAATGATAATAAAATCATTCCGATAATAATTGCATATAAATAGAATAAAAATAACTTTCTTGCTGGAGTTCCACCAATAAAAGTATTGTATAAAAATGAACGTCAATTTATTCTTTTTAATTTATTTAAAAACATTGGAATATTATTTACTAAATTAAAAAAACATTTAATTCTAATAATTAATTATATAATTTTATTAATGATTCAAAAATATTAATGAGGTAAAATATGCAAAAAAAAGAGTTTTGTATTATTGGTGTAGAAGGTTTTACATTACAAGTCGCTAATGCTTTAAGAACTGCAGGTTTTAAAGTTGTGTTAATTGATAGTGATGAAGACAAAATTCAAGCTTTATCAAATCAATTTGAATATGTTTTTAAAGCCGATGCTACTAATATCAATGCTTTAGAAGAAGTTAATATTAGTGAATTTAGTCAAGTTATTGTTGGTGTAAGTTCAATGGAAGACTCAATTTTGATTATTTCTAACTTACGTCAATTAAAGGTAAAAAATATTGTTGCAAAAGTTAGAAATGAAGTTCAAAAAAGAATCTTAAACATATTAACTGATCGCAATATCAAAATTATTTGACCTGAAGAATTAGTTGCTGAAATGACATCATTTAGATTAGTTCATGATATTGATTTAAACATATCAATGTTTGATGAGGATGTAGCTATAATTAAAATACCTGTTCAAAACCCAAAATTGTACCAAGTTGAAATTAAAGACTTTGAATTAAAATCACAATTCTTAACAAACATTATTATGATTGAAAGAGGAAGTGAAATTATTTTCCCAGTTAGATCTTCAACTAAATTATTATCTGATGACATAATTACAATTGCATGTAAATCAGGCACAATCGATAAAATTGTTAATTTATTTACAAAAAAATAGTATTTTTATATAAAATAATATAGAAAATTTAAAAAATATGATTAATATTTTATTATTTCAGTTATTTAGCTTACTATCATATGACATCATTGTAGGAAATGGTTTTTTTTGTATAACTAAAAAAATTTATATTGCATTTACATTTTATTACAAAAATTTATGTAATAAATTAATGAAAGATATTAAAAA
>JAHLFM010000009.1 GCA_018883815.1 Candidatus Ureaplasma intestinipullorum | reverse complement strand
AATTATTTCCATACAATACAGAAGATGATGCCATCATTCTCTGAGCATCTGTTGCTTCTTTGTTTTGGACTTCATAATCACTCAGTGATGAATTAACAGTTTTAACTTTTGTTCCCATAAAATGGGATTCGTCATACGTTTTTTGAGCAATTGAAAATAATTCATTAAGATCATTATCAATATTTCGAATTAGTGGATTCATATCATCATTTAAGCAAAATAAAAAAATTGGCACAAACCCTAAATTATGTTCTGAATTTAATGAATCAAAAATTACATCCACTAATTCATTGTTTAGTACTTTTATTTGTAATTCCTCTTTTTTAATTTCTTTTGCATTTTTATCAATTATTGGTTTTTGATTTTTATCAAAAATTATATTAGCTTGATCATAAAATTGAGTTTTATAGGTTTTATCATCTACATCAACTAATGCATAAATTGGTGATATCGAAATTCCATCAATAAATTTAACTAACAACTGTGCGCTTTTAATTTCATTATTGATTTTTTCAAGCTTGATAATTGAACAATGATGATTAATTGCGAATTTATATTTGCTTAAATTAAAAGTAGGGTGAAAAAATAGAATTGAATAACCATTAATTGCTACATATTTTGCAAGATGATAAATTTTCTTTTCTAAAAATTGATCTTTTAAATATGCATTAAATTCTTTAGTTTTATCTTTTGAAAATTTTGAATTTTCACAAACCAATGCATCAATATTTTTTGTAGAAATTAAATCAACTGCAGCAATGTTGGAAAGATAATCATAAATTGATTTATCAAATTCATTTCTATTTAAATTAAAAGGAGTTCCATCAGAGTAAAATTGACTACTAACTGAATTAGTAGTATTAGTTCCATTTTGATTATTTGTTGAATAATCATCTGAATTTATAATTTCAATTTCACTATTGATCATCTTTTTCTCCAATTTTGAATTCACTTGGTGAATACATTATTTTTTTAATTTGTTCTAATTCATTAATTAACAACGTTTCATTTACATTTGAATTTTTAAGTGTATTAATTAAAATTTGAATAGAAATATCAATTTGTTCAACAACATTTAATGATTTGATTTCATTTAATAATTTTTCTTTAGTCATAATTTTCTCCAATAGAATTAAAAATTTGATTTTTCATTTGTAATAAATGTTGTTGTTGGGTTTTTGTAAAAATTTTGTTAAATAAACTGCTTATTGAATATTCAAATGCTTGAGAACCATCATCATTACCATCTTTTAAATTTCCATTTTTTAAAATCACTCTTGAATTTCATTCAGCTAAACATTTTTTAAAAATATGCGGAGAGACAAATATTCGTCCCATTCCCATTAATGCACGAACTGCAGCAACTCTAATTTTGTTTCCTGCAATTCCAAATTTAGAAGCTGGTAGAGGTTGAGTGATCATATTTTTAAAAATTGATTTTTTCCAACATTCAGTTAAATAACCTCTTACAACTGTATCTTTTGAATCAATTCATATTTTGACTTGTGATGGAACCATATTTGCTTTATTTTTAATAATTGTGTTCTCGATAAACTTTCACATCATACTAACTTGTTGTGGGTCAGTTAATTTTTGGTTTTGTTCAACTTTTTTATCTTCATATTCTCATTGATCAATAATTTGGATTTTGAAAAAGTCCTCAGATAAAATTACAGCTTTGATAACTGTTTTGTCACGTTTTGAGGAATAGTCAATTCCAAAAACAAGATAACCTTTACTGAAATTATTCTCATTAATAACACTAACTAACTTTAGATTTTCACCATAAGCAGACTCATCATAACTCATTCCACATCCACCAACAATACATTTAAATTTATTGAAATCAATTTGTTTTAAATTTAAATATTCAATTTCAGTCTCAGCTGATGTAAATTCATTCACTCCAGCACCAGAGCATACATACAAAAGACCCAAACCATTAAATGCATTTGGGTTGTATAAAAATTGTTTCCCATATTTTAGTAATCTATTTTCATCTTTTTGAAAATATGGAGTAATGTATTGTTCTTTAAATTTGTTAAATGGGTCTCAGTCATTGTAGCTGATTAAAATTTCACGAATACCACCTTCTGGTAATAATCCTCTAAAACAAGTATTTTTAATAGATTCAAAACGAATTAATAGTTCATCATCTGTTAAATTATCACCCTCTTTTTTGGTTTGCTGAATCGGTTCTTCTAATCAAATGATGCTGAAATAATTTTTTAAACCCTCAGGTTCAAGTCCTGCAATTGAGTCATAACGGTCAAATGATCCAAAATAAATTCTTTGTTTTGTCTGAGTATTTCAAAAATAAATATCTTTACCTGCTGATATATTTCAGTATTTTTTTCAATCATAACCAGTTCTTGCTTCTAGATCATCAAAAGCATTAATTAATGATTTAAGAGTTGTATCTTTGTGGTCTTTTGCATATTTTCTTAATACCAACACACAACTTCTTGTGTCTGTTAATAGTCGAATTATAATTTTGCGTGCAAAAACTGAACTCTTTTTTGCATTCTTAGCAGTTTCATAAATGTAGTAGTATGCTTTGAACAAAAAAAGTTCATCATAATTTTTTGTAATGTAATCTGAAATATTTAAAGTGCTTATCATTTGTTAAATCCTATTTTTTAAAACAAATGTGTCGAGCTGCTTTTTTGACACTTTAATATTTCACTAATTTTGATTTTAAACCAAATTTTAAAAAATCATTAAAAAAATTTTTAGATATCCTGCTTAAATTCTTATACCCCTATTTTTTTTAACCCCCTATATTTAAGTTTGCATATTAATTTGCTTGTTAATACACATTAATAAGCATATATACACAATCATTAATACATAGTATTAAAGTTATGTGCTCCATAATAATTTAGTGGGGTATTACCTTGGAACATTTAGATTATTTATATTTATCATTTATTCATATATGAATAATGTAAATATAAATATCTTGGTTTCAAGAGTAAGAATACCCATTAACCATTGTTTTGGAGCACATAAAGTATTTAAATTTAAATAATCTCTAATTTGATTATTCTTTAACTCTTAAAAATATAAGTGTATATTCACTAAAGTTCATATACACCAATATAAGTTTAGTCTTGTACTAAAGTACAATCCTAAACCAATATAAGCATATTATTCATTACATTCATAATATGCCAATATAAAGTTTAATCTTGAACTAAAGTTCAATCTTAAACTCAATATAAACCGTATTTAATCTTGAACTAAAGTTCAATCTTAAATACTTAATATAAATTCAAACCTAATATAAGAAAAAGATTTCACAAATTATATAAAATATAATTTGTTCAATCTAAAAAGAAAAAAGGGTAAAATTAGCAAAATTATGTATCACAAAAATAAGCAAATAAAAAAGCTTAGAATTAATCTAAGCCTAATATACTTTTACATCTTTGAAAATTAAATCTTGAGTTTGCTGATCAACATCTGAATTTAATCCAGTATTTGCTGAGATTGTGTGATTATGAATTTGATTTAAATAAATTGATGGATCATAATCATTAATAAATTGAACTTGAACATCACCATCAACTTTATCTAAATATCTTTGATATATTTCAACTTGTTCTTTAAATTTGATTGTTGCTGAGTAATGTAGTAAATTATCTTTTAAGAATCTATAAATAATCTTTTTAAAATTATTATCTTGTTCTAATTGCTTTTCAAATTGATCTAAATCTACATTTCATTTAATCATAATTAGTAAAGTTGATAGATTGATCAACATTATGGGTTTATCAAAATTTAACTTGATGTTTTGATAATAATGATTTATAAATTTATTCAAATCAAGTTTTAATTCTTCAAAATTATTTTCATTCAATTCTTTTAATTCAAATTCTTTCATTTTCTCCTCCTACAAAAAAGTAATATAAATTTGCATTATTTTCTTTAGCAAATTTAATAGCTTTTTCACTAATTTTAATAGATTTAATCATTTTTAAACTTTTAACTTGAATTAGATTTAGTTGATTATTTAAATCATAAGCAATCAAATCGATATCATGAAATTTATCAATTTCTAAATTTGATTTATAACATTTTCATTTTCATGTTTTACTAATAAAATTCATTGCTCTTTTTTCTCTAAAAGACCCAATTTTATACGTATCACACAAAATAATATTTTTTAGTTCATTTTTATTAAATTTAGTTGTTTTTTGATAAGTATTTAATATACTCATATTTTTAAATACCTCTAAAACTTACATAAACATATCTATTTTTAATGTTTTTTAATTAATAATATAATTACATTACTTTTATTTTTTCATATCTATTTTAATAGTTTCTACTAATTCTAATGTTTTTCCAGATTCTAATTCTTTTATATAATTTTCAATAAAAATTCTGATCAATTTTGAAAGACTTAATTTAGAATTTTTAGAAATTTCTTTTAATTTTTTTAAAGTTTTTGATGATATTTTAAAAGTTATAATTTTATCTTGTTCAATCATTTTTTATTACCTCCTAAATATAATTTTATCAAAAGTCATAAAAAAATAATAAAAAAAACATAAATATTTTTTATTTTTTAATATTTTGTGATATTATATATATAGGAGGTAAATGAATATGAAATATATTCAACTCCCGCT